>JAYUBD010000143.1:0-2274 GCA_043740995.1 Caulobacteraceae bacterium
TCAGTCTCACTCCCGAACCCGTCACGTCCGAGCGCGATGGCGTCGGCGATTCGATGATCCGCCGCGCCGCATTGCCGCGCCGTCGCCGCGGCCCGCGCCAGAGCCTGGTTGCCGGCCGGATGGGCGCAGGCGATCGGGTCGCCCTCGCAACGCAGCACCGCGTCGGTGACGGCGGCCAGAGCCGCACACATGGGCCCGCGCGCGCGGTTGGCGGGCGCGGTCGCCGCCTCCAGGTCCGGCGAGGCGAGCGGCGGAGAGGCTGCCGGGTCTTGAATCAGCGGATGCAGGCGAACCCCGAACGGGAGGGACGGCCCGGGCGATATAAGTCCCTCGGCCAACAAGGTAAACAATTCGGCGCGGAAGATCAGGGCATCCGCCGGGCTGTCAAACAGGCCCAGCGCCCAGCCCCAGGCGGCGAGGCGGTGGGCATGCCGGTCGGGACCTTCGTCGAGCCGAGGATCGAAGGGCGCCGTCTGCTCCAGGCCCTTCGGCGGATCGCCGAGCGGATAGTCGCCCGGCAGGGTGTCGGCCCAGGAAAGCCACGCCTCGACGCGGGCGGTTGGCCAGGCGCGCGGGGCGACCACCTGGCGGATGTCGCCGGACCGCTCGAGTTCCCGACGTTCGGCGGCCAGGCGATTTTCCCTGAGCGAAAAGCGGGCTTCAAAACGCATCGGGTTTCCTCCCGCATCGACTTCGACACGCTAGCCCCAACGCCTTTCACCGGCAATAGATGTAGCCCCTGGGTCGAATCTACCCACAAGATGTTGATGCGCCCGGCCGCCGGGACCGCGCTTCGGAGTTAGGGTGGGGTTTGGCAGTCGCCTGGCAGCTCAATTGGCAGCTTTTGGCGCGTTTTTGCAGCTTCCTGGCAGTCGGATGGCAGTTGAATGGCAGTTTTTGGCAGTCGGTTGGCAGCTCATTGGTGACTTCTGGCAGCCTTACAAAAATCTAACGGTCTGTTGTTATTGTATTTTCCATAGAATTGGCATCTGGGTGAGGTGATTGGAGGGGGAGCGCCCCGAGCGTGTTCAATAATTAGCATTTTGCAATATTTTGCCGCAACCGTCAAGCTGGCGAAGACTCCCGGGGCGCTGGCTTCCAGCCCGCGCCCCGAACGATGGATCGGCGCCCGCTGGACGATCTCCGCGCTTCGACCTAGAACCCCGCCGGGGCCAAGGTCGCGGCCCGGTTCAGAAAGCCTGGAACGTCGTGCTCAGACAGATCTTCACCTGGTGGACCGGCGCCACCATCGGCGCGCGCCACCAGATCGCCCGCGGCGGCTGTCTGGTGGGCGAGGACGAGGCTGGCAACCGCTATTACGAGACCCGCGACCGTAAGTATGACTATGACGGTCGCAACCGCCGTTTCGTTATCTATAAGGGCTATGCCGACGCCTCCAAGGTCTCCCCCGACTGGCACGGCTGGCTGCACCACACCTTCGCCGAGCCGCCGACCCGCGCGCCGCTGAAGCGCCAGGCCTTCGAAAAGGATCACGAACCCAATCTGACCGGTACGTTGTGGGCCTGGCGTCCCAAAGGCGCGATCGCGCGGGGCGGTGAGCGGGCCCCCGCCACCGGCGACTATCAGCCATGGACGCCAGACTGACCCGGCGCGGCGGTCGCCGGAGCGCGGCGGCGCTCGCGGCGGGGATGTTGTTCTGCCTGGGCGCCGCCCCCGAGAGACCCGCCGAGACGTCGGCCGTCGGGGCGATTGCAATCCCGCTGCCACCGCCGCTGAAGATCCCGCCCGCCTCCCGGCCCGCCCCGGACACCGTCGATTCGAGCTCCTCGGTGGCGGCTCTGGTCGACGAGGCTTCCGTCATGCCGGCCCCCGTGCGAAAAGTTAAACCAGCGGTCGTCGCCGCGCCCCCGCCGCCCCCCGCCCTGGTGCGCAGCCCTGTCGCCGTTTTGCAGGTGCTCGACAAAGTCACCGCCGAGACCCTGAAGTTCGCCGCGCCGATCGGCCGCCGGGTTCGCTACAAGACCCTGCTGGTCGAAGTGAAAGCCTGCGAAACCCGCGGCCTTGCCGATCCACAGCCCAAACCCTCAGCCTATCTGATCGTCACCTCCCAGGTCGGCGCGCCCGGCGTCGCGGCCTTCGGTGATCAGGTGTTCAAGGGCTGGATGTTCGCCAACGCGCCGGGCGTGCATGCGCTGGAGCACCCGATCTATGATCTCTGGCTGGTCTCATGCAGCGCGGCGGCCCCGACCGGGCCGGGTGGGCGCGTCTTGCGATGAATCGCTTCCCCGCCTGGCTTGGCGACGAGGCAACAAT
>JAYUBD010000144.1:0-2274 GCA_043740995.1 Caulobacteraceae bacterium
GCACGTCGCGCCTGTGGGTGTAGAAAAGCCCGATCTTCGGGATGTAGTCGTCACGAACCTCAACGCCCGTGCGCACTTTGGCGCCCATCAATTCGTCAGGCCACGTTCGCACGACGGAGCCGCCGAAGGTGTACCGGTCGTCTAGTTGCTTGAACTGATCGCCGTTGACAGGGTCGCGGAGGAAGTAGGTGAAATTCGAATAGAGCGCCAAGTAGTAGCGTTGCGCGTAAGCGTTGACGTACCAGCCGTCGTCCTTGGTCCGCTGAAGGGAAACGATAAACCGCGACGTGCGTGCCCCATCGGTGGGGTCAAGCGCTCCAAGCGTGGATATCAGACCCTGCTGAACCGCCCGCTGCGGAATCTGGTCGTTCGCGTTGGTCTTGGCGGCATAGGCGAGACCCGTGAGCGACCAATCGCCCAGGCCAACCCGCCCGATGACGTCTACCTTTCGAAAGTTGTCGGGATTGTCGTAGGGGCCGCGATAGGTGTCGATCTCGCCAGCGAAAAAACTCCGATCCCCAAAGCCCTTCACGGCCAGTAGACGGCCGAACCGATGTTCGCCGGCCGTGGCCTCAACGAAGGACGGCGTCTTGCTGGAAAACGTCTCAAATGTCGCCGCGCCAGCGTTCGAGAAGTCGCCACCGTCGGCGTAGTAGGGACCTTTGTGGTATTTGATGGTTTCGATGACTTCCGGGATGATCCCATTGAGGTCCAGATATCCCTGGCCGTGCGCATGGGTTCTGAGGTTAAGCGGCACTCCGTCGAACCTCACCGAAAAATCGGTGCCATGGTCGAGGTTGAAACCGCGCAGGAAGTATTGGTTGGCCTTGGTGTTGCCTGAGTGCTGCGTCGAGACCATGCCAGGGATGACCTCTACAAGTTCGCCGGGCCGCAGCAGCGGGCGGTCCTCAAACTTTGCGAACGATACCGCTCCCTCGCTAGCGGCGGGGGATGTGCCGACACCTTCGAGGCGTTTGCCAAAGACGTAGACCCCCTCAACGTCGGAGGCGGGCGCGGTCGCGATTGCATCAGCGGTTGACGCTGCTCGAACAGCCGAGGGCGCGAGAAGGCCGGTAAAGGCGCACAACAGCAAAAGGAATCCGTGTCGCCAGACGACGCCGGCCCCGGCGAGTTTCAAGTCATGCTTGAGGGAGGCCGGTCGGCTCCAAAATCCCATCGTGCCGCCCCAGCTTTTGCGTATGACGAATTGAAAGATACTTCCTATCCACTACGGCTCAGGCATGCGAACGGATCACCGATGGGATGGGGATTTTCTGAAATGCTCCTAACCTAGCCGTCATTTCGCCAGCCGACCGTCGGCGACGAGCACCGCCCGCCGGGGACAGGTGACGTCAGCCGAAGGCTCGCGAGCAGTAGCGCCCAAATGCGCCGACCATTGATTTCGACGGCTCGACCTTGTTGGACTTGGTGCGGTTCTCGCCTGTCTCGTGGAAAGATGATCCAATACGGCGTGGTGTCCGTAGTGGCTCATACGAGTTGGCGAATTCTTCCTACAATCCGTTACACTGAATGGGAGGTCTTGGAAGTGCAGCGCGTAACGATTTCGATGGATGATGAACTGGGGGAATCCTTCGACAGTCTCATAAAGAGCCAAGGCTACGAGAGCCGCTCCGAAGCGATGCGGGACCTTGTTCGGAAGGCCCTGGATGCTCGCCGGACGGAGACTGTCGGCGGCAAATGCGTCGCCAACCTCTCCTATATCTACGATCACAATATTCGGTCACTCGCACAGCGCCTGACGGCGGTCGCGCACGAACACCACGACCTCGTTGTCGCAACGATGCATATCCATCTGGATCACGCGAATTGCCTTGAGAGCACTGTACTCAAGGGTGAAATTGCGATGGTGCGAGCTTATGCCGACAGCCTGCGCGCGGAGCGCGGCGTGACCTTCACGGAACTCAACCTCATAAGCGTTGAAGCCGACGACAACCATGAATCGGACTCGCCGCATCACCACGCTGGGCGAAGCCATCTGACGCCGACTCATGCACTACGGCGTCTTCGCGCATAGGCCGCAGTTGGATCCTGTAAGCTGCGCCGAGGGTTTGGTCGAAGTCTCGCTCCGCCCCGAGGCGCCGCCGCCGAGCGCCGAGCATTTCTGGTCAAAAGTGTCGCTCGTTTCCGCGATCACTATACCCCCCGGTGCGCCGCGAGAGGGTGAGTGCGGGCGGCACGTGAGCGCGTGATGCGCCGCTGGTGGGTCCAGGGTCCTCGGGCTACCCGCGGGAGAGACTGACAGATCCCAGCCGC
>JAYUBD010000145.1:0-2273 GCA_043740995.1 Caulobacteraceae bacterium
CGCTCCAGATGCCCGAGGAACCGCGTGCCGAGGCCGAGGCCCTCGGAGGCGCCTTCGATCAGGCCCGGCACATCGGCCAGGACGAAACGCTCATTGGACGACAGATCGACGACGCCCAGATTAGGGGTCAGGGTGGTGAACGGGTAATCGGCGATCTTTGGCGTGGCGGCGGAGGCGGCGGCCAGCAGGGTCGACTTGCCGGCATTGGGCAGACCGACCAGGCCGACATCGGCGATCAGCTTCAGGCGCAGCCAGATCCACTTCTCGATGCCCGGCAGGCCGGGATTGGCGCGGCGCGGGGCCTGGTTGATCGGCCCCTTGAAATGGGTGTTGCCGAACCCGCCATTGCCGCCGCCGGCCAGCAGCACCCGGGCGCCGGCCTGGTCGAGATCGGCGATCAGGGTCTCGCGATCCTCCTCCAGAACCTCGGTGCCGACCGGCACGCGCAGGATGGCGTCCGCGCCATTGGCCCCCGAGCGGTTGCGACCCATGCCGTGCACGCCGGTCTTGGCCTTGAAATGCTGGTGATAGCGATAGTCGATCAGGGTATTCAGCCCGTCCACCGCCTCGATCCACACATCGCCGCCGCAGCCGCCGTCGCCGCCGTCCGGGCCGCCATATTCGATGAACTTCTCGCGCCGGAACGACACGGCGCCGCCACCGCCGTCACCCGAGCGGATATAGATCTTGCACTGGTCGAGGAATTTCATGGCGTCGCCTCAAGCCGCTTGAAATCGAGCCAGATCGGGGCGCAATCGCCAAGGCGTTTTTCCTCATAGCGGGTGGGGATGTGATCGGCCGGCGCGCGACGCCAATCGTCCGGCGCCTCGGCCAGCCACTCGAAATCCTCGGACGCCGCGAACAGAGCCAAGGCCTGATCGGCATAGTCGGCCCAGTCGGTGGCGAATCTCAAGGTCGCGCCGGGTTTCAGCAGCCGCGCCGACTCGGCGACGAACACCGCGTCGACCAGCCGCCGCTTGCGGTGACGCAGCTTGGGCCAGGGATCGGGGAACAGGATGAACAGCCGATCGAGCGAGGCGTCAGGCAGCCGCGCCATCAGGTCGCGCGCATCGCCGACGTGCAGGCGCACATTGTCCAGGCCCTGCTCGTCGATGTGGCGCAAGGCGCTGGCGACGCCGTTCAGAAACGGCTCGACCCCCAGCAACAGCACATCGGGCCGCCCCGCGGCCCGCGCCGCCAGATGTTCGCCGCCCCCAAAGCCGATCTCCAGCCAGATTTCCCGGGCGTCCGCCGCCAGGTCGCGGGGATCGAACGGCGCCTCGGGCAGGGCGATGGCCGGCAGCACGGTATCCATCAGCGCCGCCTGACGCGGCTTGATGGCGCGCGAGCGGGTGCGGCCAAAGGTGCGCATCAGACGCGGCGACGGCGCGGTCGAGGAATGCAGGGTCGTGATCAAAGGCTCCGGGCTAGGATTGTCGGCAGTATAGGCCTCCATCCCCAGAATGGGGAGGGACAGACGGCAAAGCCGTCAGGGGGGGTATGGCGAGGCCTGGGAGGTTAGTCCTTAAGAGCCCCACCCCGGACTTCGTCTCGACCCTCCCCATTCTGGGGAGGGAGGCCGATTGGCCGCCTAGGACGCCTTGCGCTCGAACGCCGCACTGAGGATCAGGTCGACATCGTCGCCGATCATCGGCAGATAGGTGGCGACGCCGAACACGCTGCGCTTGATCTTGCCGGCGGCTTCGAAGCCGATCGTATAGCGCTTGTTCATCGGATTGGGTGCGCCCCGATTGAAGCTGGCCTTCAGGGTCACCGGCGCGGTGACGCCATGCAGGGTCAGATCGCCGGTGACATCGGCCGTGGCGGGGCCGGTCATGGTGATCTTGGTGGAATGGAAGGTCATCGCCGGATATTTGCCGGCGTCCAGCCATTGGGCGCTGGCCAGTTCGTCGTTCAGGGTCTTGTTGGCGGTCATCACCGAGGCGACCGGCACGCTGACATCCAACTGGCTGGCGGCGGGATTGGCGCCGTCCAGAATCAGGGCGCCGGACGCGCCGGGGAACTGGCCATAATAGGTGCTGAAGCCCAGATGCTTCACGCCGAACAACACTTCGGTATGGTTCGGCTCCACGGCATAGGCGCCCGATTGCGGCGCCGTATCAGCGGCCCGCGCCGCGCCGCCGGCCAGAGCCAAGGCACAAAGGGCCGTCAGAGGCAGAATCTTCAACATGCTGAAATTTCCCGTGGAGGTTGTGATAGGGCGAGGACTGCAACCGATCAGATCAGATCGCCTCCCGCGGCCGAAGCGGTGG
>JAYUBD010000146.1:0-2272 GCA_043740995.1 Caulobacteraceae bacterium
CCTGCAGGACGCCTTCGCGGCTCAGCGCGCCGCCTATGCGCGCAGGCCCGTGCCCACCGCCGACCAGCGGCGGGACCATCTGCGCGCCCTGATCGCCACCATGGTCGCCTATCGTTCCAGAATTCACGACGCCCTGCAGGTCGATTACGGCTCGCATCCCAAGGTCACCAGCGACCTGGTCGAGGTCGCCGCGCCGATCTCGCGGGCCGAAATGGCGATCGCCAGCCTGGACGCCTGGATGGCCCCGGAGCCGCGCCCCGCCGACGGCTTCGACGGCGCCACCGCCGTCATGGCTCGGCAGCCCAAGGGCGTCATCGGCCTGATGTCGCCGTGGAACTTCCCTTTCGAACTGACCTGCGGGCCTTTGGTCGATATGCTGGCGGCCGGAAACCGGGTGATTATGAAGCCTTCGGAAGTGTCGCCCGCGTGTTCGGCGCTGTTGGCCGAAATGATGGCGGCGACCTTCGCGCCTGATCATGTGACCACCGCGATCGGCGGCGTGGAGCTGGCGCGGGCCTTCGCCACATTGCCGTGGGATCACCTGATGTTTACCGGCGGCACCGAGGTGGGCCGCGAAGTCATGCTGGCGGCCGCCGCGAACCTGACGCCCTTGACCCTGGAACTGGGCGGCAAATGCCCGGTGGTGATTTTGGACGGCGGACTGACGAAAGACGCCATCGCCTCCATTGTTGGGCTGAAACTCATCAAGAACGGCCAGGTCTGTGTTTCGGTCGATCATGTCCTCGTGCCGCGCGACCGGATGGAGCAGGCTGCGCGAATGATCACCGAATACATGGCGGCTCACTTCGCCGACCACTCCCGGTCGCCCGACTATACAGGATTGATTTCGGAACGACATGCGACGCGACTCCGAGGCCTGGTCGATGAGGCCCGGGCCGGCGGCGCCCGGGTTTTGACCTTTGAAGCGGATCGCGGCGCGGAAACGCCCAACCGCGTGATGCCGCTTCATGTGGTGGTTGATCCCGATCCCGCCCTACGGGTCTGCCGGGAGGAGATTTTCGGCCCGGTCCTGCCGTTGATCGCCCACGATGGCGTGGCCGATGTGGTGGCGCGGATCAATGCCGGCGGCCGGCCCCTGGCCATCTATGTCTATGGCGACAATGACGCGGATATCGACATGCTGGTCGCCGGCACGGTGTCCGGCGGCGTCACCATCAACGGGGCGGCCCACCACACGGCCTGCCCCACCCTGGGATTCGGCGGCGTCGGTCCCAGCGGCATTGGGCGCCACCACGGCATCGAAGGCTTCCGCGAGTTCAGCAACTACCGCGCGATCATGACCCGCAAGCCGGGGCTTGAAGGGGTGATGTCCGTCTGTCCGCCGTACAGCGCGGGCGCGGTCGCCGACTGCGACGCCTTCTTCAGCCAGTACGCGGCCGGCTGAGGCGCGCCGCTCAATAGGACTTCGGCAGGCCCAGCACGTTTTCCGCAATGAACGAGAGGATCAATTGCTCGGTCACCGGCGCGATCCGGGTGATAATCACCTCGCGCAGCAGGCGCTCGACGTGGAATTCCTTGGCGTAGCCCATGCCCCCGTGGGTGAGCACCGATTGCATCGCCGAGTCGTGTCCGGCCCGGGCGCCCAGAAATTTCGCCGCATTGGCCTCGGCGCCGCAGGGCCGACTGTTGTCGTACAGCCAGGCCGCCTTCATGGTCATCAGCCAGGCCGACTCCAGCTGAGTCCAACGCTCCGCGAGCGGGTGCTGAATGCCCTGGTTCTGCCCGATCGGTCGACCGAACACCACGCGCTCTCGCGCATAGGTTTGCGCCCGCCGCAGGGCGTCGAAGCCGATGCCGATCGCCTCCGCCGCCACGAGCACCCGTTCGGGATTGAGGCTGTGCAGCAGATAGCGGAAGCCCATGCCCTCCTCGCCGATCCGGTCGGCTTCGGAGACGAACAGGCCGTCAATGAACAGCGAATTGGAGTCCACCGCCTTTCGTCCCATCTTGGGAATGCGGGTAACCTCGATCTTGGAGCGATCGAGATCCGTATAGAACAGCGTCAACCCATCGGTCGGTTTGGCGCAATCCTCCTTTGGCGTGGTTCGGGTGAGCAGCATGATCTTCTCGGCGACCTGCGCCGTCGAGGTCCACACCTTTCGCCCGTCAATGATGTAGCCGCCCGGCGCCCGGCGCGCCCGGGTGGTGATGCTGGTAGTGTCCAGCCCGGCGTCGGGCTCGGTGACCCCAAAGGCGGTCCGCTCCCGCCCCTCGATCAGCGGCGGCAGCCAGCGCGCCTTCTGTTCGGGCG
>JAYUBD010000147.1:0-2268 GCA_043740995.1 Caulobacteraceae bacterium
CCGACGACCTGAACATGTCCACCACCGCCTGGTGGAGCCGTGGGGAATCGAACCCCAGACCTCCTCATTGCGAACGAGGCGCTCTACCATCTGAGCTACGGCCCCTTCCCAGATTTGGGGGGAGGCGGGAGATAAGGGATCGGGGGTGCGGAAGTCAAGAAATCGGTGCGCGCGAGCGGTCGGGGCCGGCGGGGAGGGGTTGATCTTGCGCGAAGCGGGGCGCGCGGATACCAAGACGGCCTTGCTGACACGGGTTCCGAATGCACGCCATCCTCGATTTCGCGCAATATATCCTTCAGGGCCTGCTCAGCCTCGTGGTGTGGATCATTGTCGCCTACGCGATTTTAAGCTGGCTGGTCAGTTTCAACGTGGTCAATCTGCGCAATCGCGCGGTCTGGCAGATTTCGCGGTTTCTGGAGAGGGTGGCGACGCCGCTGCTGCGACCGTTCCAGCGCCTGTTGCCGACCATGGGCGGCATCGACTTTTCGCCGATCATTCTGTTTTTGGTGATTGGCGGGGTGCAGCGCTATCTGATTCCGGCGTTCTTCGGCTGGCTGCACATGCTGGTGGGCGGCGTCCCGCAAAATCTGTAACCCGGAGAGCCCGCCATGGACACGATGCGACACTGGGTGTTGAAACGCCGCCCGTCGGGCGACATTCAGCCGGGCGATCTCGAACTGATCGAAACGCCGATTCGTGATCTGGCCGATGGCGAAGTGCTGATCCGCACCGTCTATCTGTCGCTGGATCCCACCAACCGTATCTGGATGAGTGACCAGGACCAGTATCTGCCGCCGGTGCGGCTGGGCGAGACCATGCGCGGTGGCGGCATCGGCGTCGTCGAGCGGTCGCGGGCCCCGGGTTTCAAGCAGGGCGATGTGGTCAATCCGGGGCTGGCCGGCTGGTCCACCCACACCATCGCCAATGGCGCGGCGATCAGCCCCGTGCCGGTGATCCCCGGCCTGCCGCTGACCGCCTATATGAGCGTTCTGGGCGCCACGGGCCTCACCGCCTGGTTCGGCATGGTCGATATCGGCAAACCCCAGGCGGGAGAGACGGTGGTGGTGTCCGCCGCCGCCGGCGCGGTGGGCTCCATCGCGGGGCAGCTGGCCAGGCTGCGCGGGGCCCGGGTGATCGGCATCGCCGGGGGCAAGGCCAAGTGCGACTGGCTGGTCAATGATCTCGGCTTCGACGGCGCCATCGACTATAAAAACGAGGACGTGGGCGCGGCGCTCGACCGGCTCTGCCCCAGGGGCATCGACGTCAATTTCGAGAATGTCGGCGGCGAGATCATGGATGCGGTGATTTCGCGGATGAACAATTTCGGCCGCGTCGCCCTGTGCGGCATGATCTCGACCTATAATCAGGCGGGTCCGCCCGCCGGGCCAAAGGATTTTGGCCGGATCCTGATGCATCGCCTGACCATCCGCGGCTTCATCATCATCGACTTCCTGCCCCGCGCCGCGGAGGCCTTCGCCGAACTGGGGCCGCTGGTGGCGTCGGGTCGGCTGAAATGGAAGGCGCATGTCGAACATGGCCTGGAGAACGCGGTCGATGCCGTGCAGCGGCTGTTCACCGGCGATCACGACGGCAAACTGCTGATCCAGGTGTCGCCGGAGCCCTGAGCCCAATCGGGCGGGCGCCGAAGAATCGGGGAAGGGAACCCGCCCAGGGGGTTCGCGCGTTCAAGCAGGTCGCCCCTGTTAGGATACCGCTTGGCCTCAGCCCCCAACACCCCCTCCCGCCCCTGGGGCCGATACGTGGCCGCCGCGGTCGCCGCCGCCCTGGGGCTCGCCCTGATCGTTCTGTTGGTGCTGTTCCGGTGGAACTGGCTACGCGGGCCGTTGGCCGACGCGATTTCAGCGCGGACGCACCGCCCCGTGACGATCAGCGGCAATCTGGAGGTGCACCCATGGTCATGGGCGCCCACGGCCACCGTCAATGGGTTGGTGATCGGCAATACGCCGTGGGGCGGGTCCGGGCCGCTGGCCAGCCTGCCGCGCCTGACGGTGCAGGTGAAGATCCTGCCGCTGTTGCGGGGCAAGGTCATCCTGCCCCTGGTTGAAGTCGATCAGCCGGCGGTCAATCTGATGCGCGACGCCAAGGGCCGCGCCAACTGGGTGTTCAACGATCCGCCCCGGCCGATCAAACTGCCGGCCATCAATCACCTGATCATCCATGACGGGGCGATTGGTTATGTCGACGTCGGGCGGCGGGCGACCTTCGCCGGCACGATCTCGTCCAACGAGCAGGCGACCGGCGCCGACC
>JAYUBD010000148.1:0-2259 GCA_043740995.1 Caulobacteraceae bacterium
CGGGATACCGAGAGCCTCAAGTGCTCGGGAGTTCAGCATCATGGCGTGGCCGCAGCAGCCGATTAGCATGACGGGATTGTTGGGCGCGATCCGGTCGAGCGCGTCGCGCCAATTGCGGGGATCGTTGAACACCGGATAGCCCGTCATTCCCCATATCCACCCCGGTCCTGCTTCCCCAGCCTTCAAGACGCCAGCTAGGGTCTCCTCGGCGGTCGGCCCCGGAAAGGGCAACCTGGGCAGCGGTACAAAGCGTCCCGGGGGCGGTGTGGAAAGGTGAGCGTGGGCCTCGATCAGGCCCGGCGTAACCAGGCGTCCTCCAAGATCGATAACCTGCGTCGACCGCCCCGCGAGCGCTCGCATCGCTTCGGTCGTCCCACGAGCCGTGAATTGTCCGCCCCGGATCGCCACGGCTTCGACGTAAGGTTGCGACTGGTCCGCCGTGAATATCTTCCCGTTCACCAGGATCGTGTCTGGGGGCGTTGCGGAGGCGGCGGTGGCCACGGCCAGGGCCGCGGCTAAGCCAATGATCAGACGCGCGGCAAAAGGCATTAATGTCCTCACACCCCGGTGTGCCCGCGCAAACGGTTCAGGCGAGGCTGCATGCAAGTCGGGCGGGTTTGCCTGACGGCCAATAGGTGCGCGGCCGAGGTCAAGAGCGCTTGTATTTTTTGGTCAGCCGCCCGGAAAAAAGATGTTGTCCCAGTCGCCTATCAGGCTGCCAGGCGGCAGCCCGGCAAAAGCGTGACATTCGCGAATGAAGTGGGCCTGGTCGAAGTAGCCCAAGTGGTGGACGATATCTGTCCAAGAACGGTTCGACCTGTCGCGCCGCGCCGACAACGCCCGGTCGAACCGCGTCGTCCGGGCAAATAGCTTAGGTCGCATGCCAACCTGAGCTGCAAAGCGACGCTGAAACTGACTGGTGCTCAGGCCAGACGTTGCAACAAGGTCTCTGACCTGTACGCCGCCCCAGGCCGCGATGATCTGGCGTGACGCGCGGCCGATCACGCAGTCAGGATCGCGCGCATCGAGCGTTGCCTCGACCCAGCGCTCGACCGCGGCGATGCGCTCGCTGAAGTCGGCCGCATCTCGCACGGCATCGCCAAGGGCCTTGCCGGACCTGCCGAGCACGTCCGAGGCCGCCGGGTCCTGATTGAGCAAGGAGGTCATATCCATTCCCACCAATCGGTTCAGACCAGTCGGTTGAAAAAGGACTGTAAAATCGTGGATGGCGCCCGTGAGGCGAACGTGTGCCCGAAGATAGCTTTGGGGGCCGACGAAGTAGGTGTCCGGCATCTTCGCGGCTGGGCCGCCATCGATGCGGACATAGTAAGGTTCACCGAGTTGAAAGCTCAAGATTTGGTGGGGCCGCGCAGCGACGGGCCACCCCAGCACCGCGCTGCCCAAATCCACCCTCCGTTCCTCGAACGCACTCAGTACGCCTCGAAGTTTGGGATGGGGTGGCGCCCGCTTGATGTCCATCAGAAGAGCCCTCGACGCTGGAATCCTAGATCGGGATGAACCTTGCCACCAGACCTAGTTGCTACGCCGGGGAGGACCGTCGCCTGCGGCGAACTCTCCATGACCTGGACCTGTGAAGATCGTGGCCCGAACGTCCATTTGGGGTCGGAAGCTCGCCTTGGCTCCGCTGCCGGAAGTAGACCTTTAGCGGGGCGACCGGGAAGCCAACCTCCGGGATTCCAGAGAAGTGGGAAAGCGCACTCTTCCAGCGCGCTGAGCAGGCGCGCACCGCCGCCGGCGCCACCGGTCGTTTCTTCGCAGCTACTTTGGCTGGCCCCATGGAGGGCTTTTGGTGGCCGCAAGCAGGGCGATCGCCTCTTGGCGCGTCGTGTCGATCGGAAGACACACCGCGTGGGGAATGGCGTAGTCTCCCCCCATCGTCTTCGCCTCCGCCGGTGCAACGCCGAGCTTGCGGCCCCGCTGGAACGCCAGTTCCATGGCAATGCGCGTATTCCAAAGCTCATATCGAGCCTGCTGGAGCGCGGCCAGAAAGTGGATTCGACCGGGTCCGCCCAAAGGACCCGTCCATGTCTCCAGGCCACGCAACTGCGCCCATGCCGCCTGCTCGCTTGCCTCTGCATCGGCGAACCGCGACGTGATCACATACACGTCCGCCAAGCGTCCTTGTTCTTCACCATTGAAAAGGCTCGCGCGCCCTGATCCGGTTGCGGCCTGCCAGCGCTGAGCCGCCATGAACCAGACAGAGGGTTGGCCCACCCATGTTGGGCGTGGGGACATCGC
>JAYUBD010000149.1:0-2258 GCA_043740995.1 Caulobacteraceae bacterium
GCGCCATCGCGCTCTATGAAACCCTCGGCTTCACCCTGCGTCGCCCGATTGGCCTTACCCTGCTGACCGGCCTGCCGGCCTGAGGGCCGTCAGGCCCGCGCTTCGCCGCCGGTGACGCCGTCCCAGAATTTCCGCGCCTTGTTGAAGAAGTTCGCCGATCGCGGATTCTGATGGTCGCTGCACAGACCCGCAAATTCGCGGAGCGCCGCCTTTTGCGCGGCGGTCAATTTGGTCGGGGTTTCGATGAACAGTTCGACGACCAGGTCGCCGCGCTCGCGGGATCGCAAGGACGGCATGCCCTTGCCGCGCAGGCGCACGGTGCGGCCGGTCTGGGCGCCCTCGGGCACCTTGACGCGGATCTTGCATTCGCCGTCGCAATTTTCACCGCCGAGCAGACAGGGCGCCTCGATCTCGCCGCCCAGGGCCGCCGTGGTCATCGGCACCGGCACCGAGCACAGCAGGTCCAACCCGTCCCGCTCGAACAGTTCGTGCGGTGTGACCGATACGAAAATATAGAGATCGCCGCGCGGCCCGCCCCGCGCGCCGGCGTCGCCTTCGCCCGACAGGCGGATGCGCGCGCCGTCATCGACGCCGGCGGGAATGCGCACTTCCAGCACGCGTTCGCGCCGGACCTGGCCGTGGCCCGCGCAGGTCTCACAAGGGTCGAGGATCAGGCGTCCGGCGCCGCCGCAGCGGGGACAGGCGGTTTCCACCGCGAAGAAGCCCTGGCTTCGCCGCACCCGGCCCTGGCCGTTGCAGGTGGTGCAGGTTGTCGCGCTGGTGCCGGGCTTGGCGCCCGCCCCCGCGCAGGTATCGCAGGTGACGGCCGCCGGCGCCCTGACTTCCACCTGGTCGCCCGCATAGGCCTGCTCAAGGCTGATCTCCAGATCATACCGCAGATCCTGGCCGCGCGCCGGGCCGTTGGACCGTTGGCGGCCAAAAATGTCGCCAAACACGTCATTGAACATATCGTGCACGTCGGTGAACTGAGACCCGCCGCCGCCATTGGCGCCATTGACGCCGGCGTGACCAAACCGGTCATAGGCCGCGCGCTTATTGGGGTCGGAGAGCACCGAATAGGCCTCGTTGACCTCCTTGAACCGCGCCGTCGCGTCAGCACAGCCGCCGTTGCGGTCGGGATGGTGCTCCATCGCCTTCTTGCGGAATGCCGCTTTCAGGCCCGCGGCATCGGCGCCGCGTTCAACGCTCAGGATTTCATAAAAGTCGCGCATGGATTCGCCAGTGCCCCCCGTCGGCACAAACTCATGTGGGAGATAGCGGCCTTCGCCGCAAGTTCAATCGGCCGGGCTTGCGCCCGACCGATTGGAGTCTTGATCGGATCAGGACGGCTTGTGCTCGTCGGAGACATCTTCGAACTCGGCATCGACCACGCCCTCGTCGGCGGGTTTGTCGGCCCCGGCGGCGGGATCCTGCTGCGCCTGATACATGGCTTCGCCAAGCTTCATCGAGGCCTGCATCAGGGTCTGGGTCTTGGCGGAGATCGCTTCGGTGTTCTCGCTTTCGAGTTCGCTCTTGAGATCGACGATGGCCGCCTCGATGGCGGTCTTTTCGTCAGGGCCGACCTTGTCGCCATGTTCCGCCATCGCCTTTTCCGTCGAGTGGATCAGGGAGTCGGCGCGGTTCTTGGCCTCCACCAGATCCTTGCGCTTCTTGTCGTCGGCGGCATTGGCTTCGGCCTCCTTGACCATGGCGTCGATGTCGCTGTCCGACAGACCGCCATTCGCCTGGATGCGGATCGACTGCTCCTTGGCGGTGGCCTTGTCGCGGGCCGACACATTGACGATGCCGTTGGCGTCGATGTCGAAGGTGACCTCGACCTGCGGCACGCCCCGAGGGGCGGGCGGAATGCCGACCAGATCGAACTGGCCCAGCAGCTTGTTATGCGCCGCCAGGGGTCGCTCGCCCTGGAAGACCCGGATGGTCACCGCGTTCTGGTTGTCGTCGGCGGTGGAGAACACCTGGCTCTTCTTGGTGGGGATGGTGGTGTTGCGCTCGATCAGCGAGGTGAACACGCCGCCCAGGGTCTCGATGCCCAGGGTCAGCGGGGTGACGTCCAGCAGCAAAACGTCTTTCACGTCGCCCTGCAGCACGCCCGCCTGAATGGCGGCGCCCAGGGCCACCACTTCGTCAGGATTGACGCCCTTGTGCGGTTCACGCCCGAAGAAGGCCTTCACGGTTTCCACGACCCTGGGCATCCGGGTCATGCCGCCGACCAGGATCACTTCATCAATGTCGGA
>JAYUBD010000150.1:0-2254 GCA_043740995.1 Caulobacteraceae bacterium
GATCCATCAAAACCCGGCGCAAACGCGCCTCCTGGGACCCCGCCTATCTCGGCGCACTCCTCCAGCAATCACCTGTTAACCTGGACTCGTAGCCCTGGCCTCCTGCAACCTGCGGTCGCCCGCGGAACGATGGTCGTGTAGCGATGATGGGGCAAGAGCTTTTCGGGGCTGCTCTCAAGCAAGTCGCCCGGCGCGCCCGATGGTGGACGGACGCGCCGGGCGATGATCAGACCCTCATGCTATCGCCGAGAGGAGGCGAGCATCACAGGGGCTGCGTGATCCCGACCGCCAACCATTGCCGTCACGATCGGGTTGTTGAGCGCGGCGACGGCGCGGTCGGTCGCCCTGCTGACGCAAGGGCGATATGCGTAGGTCAGGTCCAACACGCCGTCCGCCAAGGGCTCACAGACGATCTTGGCTGCGTGACGGATGCGTTGAAGCATGACCTTCGCCCCGGCTTCGCTGTCGAGATTGAGATCAACGTAGGACACCTTGACCGAGAGTGGCTCGGACTGAGGCCACTGATCGTTGACGGGCGCCGCGTACGAGGCGGTCGCTAGTCCGATGGCCCCGAAGGCGACCAGGGCGGTAAGCTTGAACTGAGTAGTCATCTAGGCTCTCCCTGAGCTGGACCGCGCCATCGGATTGATGGCTGTCCGATCCGAGGAGCTTGGTTTGCGCCACGAGGCGTGAGTTCCAGTGGGAAAGCGCCGTTATATAAACGTCAAAAAGCCATTAGAATTGTCGGTTTTCGGCCAGCCCGCCCAACTCCGGCTTAAAGTCGTAAGGCACGACGGCGTCGCGGTCGTGCCAGCGGTCGGATTGAGCCCAATAATCGCACGGCCCGGACACCGCCCGGCTCCAAGCCTAACCCGAAGGCCATTGGGGATGGCGATTTGAGAAAATGGTGGAATCAATGGCGTGCAAGACCGTGGCGGGTCCGGCCAGCATCCACTACGATTTCATCGATTCGCCACCATGCAAAAAAACCTCCCGCCCAATCCGCCCTTCGACACGCTGGACGACGACGCGGATGTCTCGGTCGTCGCTGGTCGCTGGCGCGAGACCTTGGACGTTGTGCTCGCCGACACGACGCGGGCTTCCGGTTTTCTGGCCCCCGCCGAAGAGGCGGAACGGGCCTGCCCTGGAGACCCAATCATCCTGTGTCAGGCGGCGCTGGCGGCGCTGCTCGACGATAGACCGGAGAAGGCTCAACTCTACCTCAAGCGTTTTGCCAAGCGTTACGTGCCGACCAGCACCCACCATCTGCTATCGGCCCTTGCCCTGGGCGCACAAAACAAATTGATCCTGGCCAAGGCGCATTTGGAACGACACGAACTCACGGGTTGGGGGGACGTGATCGGCGCTTTTCCCGGCGGGCGGGCGCGGCAGGCCTGGCTCGCCGATCTGCTCAACACCATTATGGGACGCGAGCGTCTGGAATGGGGGCGCAGGCCGCGAGGCAAGCCCACCGCCAGACCCGCTGCCGCCAAGGGTGGTCCGAAGGGGCGTCCCCGCCCGATACCCGTCTCGCCGTTGGCGGCGGCGACCGCACCGCAGATCTTCCCGACTTTGCAGCGACCACGCGTCGCGATCCCACTGGTCGTCGAATCGAATCTGGGACCCATGCTCGGCGCAAGCGCCGGGCAACCGGAAAGCGACGGCGGCTGGTTCACTCTGCGCGCGCGGCTGGCCCACCTTGGCCTGGCGCAGGGGTTCGACGAACTTCTGTGCCTGCCCCATCTCGCGGGCATCGAGACCTTCTGGCACCAGACCGAGACGGTGCGAAAAGTCTTGAAGCAGTTCCGCGGTCGCGTGCTGCTGGCCGACGAGGTCGGCCTGGGCAAGACCATCGAGGCCGGCATGGTGCTCAAGGAGTATCTGATGCGCGGCATGGCCGCGCGGGTGTTGGTCCTGGTCCCGGCCTCGCTGGTCGGACAGTGGCGGGAAGAACTGGAGACCAAGTTCGACATTGCCTGCGTCACCACCCACGACCGTCTGCTGCGCGACGACCCCGAGACCTTCTGGGCGGCCCCGCGGATCATTGCTTCACTGGCGCTTGCGAGACGGCGCGAGCACGCCGAGCGGCTGCTCGGACAGTCGTTCGATATCGTGATTGTCGATGAGGCCCACCACCTGCGTGATCGAGCCAGCCAAGGATACAAACTGGTCGATGGCCTGACCAAGCGTTTCCTGCTGCTGCTGTCCGCGACGCCGGTTCAGAATAATCTCATTGAACTCTATAATCTTTTGA
>JAYUBD010000151.1:0-7524 GCA_043740995.1 Caulobacteraceae bacterium
CTCCTTCCACGTCGGCAGCCAGTGCATGCGCCCGACCGCCTTCCAGGCCGCCATGGCCCAGGCGAGCCGCGCCATCGTGCGCGCCGGCGTCATGGTCGACATCGTCGATGTCGGCGGCGGTTTCCCGTCGGTCTATCCGGGCATGATCCCGCCGGACATGAGCGACTATGTGGACTCGATCCACCGCGGCTTCGCCGAGATGATGGTGCACGAGGAGACCGAGCTGTGGTGCGAGCCCGGCCGGGCCCTGGTGGCCGAAGCCTCCTCGATCCTGGTCAAGGTCGAGCTGAAGAAGGGCGACGCGCTCTATCTGAACGACGGTAGCTACGGCAGCCTGTTCGACGCGGCACACACCAAGTGGCCCTTCCCGGTGAAGATGTACCGGCCCGCTCAAGCAGGTGACGACGGCGAGGCCATGGAAGTGGAAGGCGCCCTCAAGCCCTTTCGTTTCTACGGGCCGACCTGCGACAGTCTCGACCACATGCCGGGCCCGTTCTGGCTGCCGGAAGACGTCCGCGAGGGTGACCTGATCGAGATCGGCATGCTGGGCGCCTATGGCGTGGCGATGAACACCCGTTTCAACGGCTTCGGCGACGCCGAGACCGTGATCGTCAACGACGCCCCGATGGCCTCGATGTTCGGCCTCGCCGGGCGCACCATCCGCCTGCCCCGCGAGGCTGAGGCCGAGGAGCGCAAGGTGGTCCGTCTGTCGCGGCCGAAGGGCCGCGCCGGCAAGAGCCGCCGGCGCCGGTAACAGCCAACACCGAAGAGGTGCTATAGGCGCGGCCGGTCGCTCCGTCCCGGTCGCGCCTTTCCTATGGACGGGCGATCACCCTCTGAAGGGAACTTCCGAAGATGAACGCTGACGTTCAGAAGACCAACCGCAAGGCCGAACTGCTGGCCAACACCGTCGAGCACGTGGCGATCGACCAGTACGACGCGCGCCCCGTCATCGACGCCATGCGCAAGATGAGCTTCACCAGCCGCGACACCGCGCGCGCCGCCGACATCTGGTCGATGAGCCTGGAAGACGCCCACTGCTCGACCTGGCTGACGCTCGCCGGCTCCACCTCGGCCGGCGGCTGCATGCACATTTACCGCGACATGCTGAAGTACGGGATGATCGACGTGGTGGTGGCCACCGGCGCCTCAATCGTCGACATGGATTTCTTCGAGGCCCTGGGCTTCAAGCACTACCAGGCGCAAGCCTCCGTCGACGATCGCGACCTGCGCGACCTCTACATCGACCGGATCTACGACACCTACATCGACGAGGAAGAACTCCAGAACTGCGACGGCACTATCTACGCCCTTTGCGAAATGCTGGAGCCGCGGCCCTACTCGTCGCGCGAGTTCATCTGGGAGATGGGCAAGTGGCTGGCTGAGGGGGGCGCCAAGAAGCCCGGCTCGCTGGTCCAGACCGCCTACGAGGAAGGCGTGCCGATCTTCTGCCCGGCCTTCGTCGACTCATCGGCCGGCTTCGGCCTGGTGAAGCACCAGGTCGAGCGGATGAAGGCCAAGCAGCCCTACCTGACCATCGACGCCGTGGCGGACTTCCGTGAGCTGACGGACATCAAGATCGCCGCCGGCGGCACCGGCCTGTTCATGGTCGGCGGCGGCGTGCCGAAAAACTTCGCCCAGGACACCGTGGTCTGCGCCGAAATCCTCGGCCACGAGGACGTGGCGATGCACAAATACGCCGTGCAGATCACCGTCGCCGACGTGCGCGACGGCGCCTGCTCATCGTCAACCCTCAAGGAGGCCTGCTCCTGGGGCAAGGTCGATGTAACCTGGGAACAGATGGTGTTCGCCGAAGCCACCACCGTCGTGCCGCTGATCGCCTCGGACGCCTATCATCGCGGCGGCTGGAAGCGGCGGGAGAAGCGGCGGTTCGCGAGATTGTTTGAAGGCTCAAGATAAGCGCATCAGTCGCGGGCGCTGACCGCCCGCCAAACCCCGCCCGGCAGGAGGACCAGCGTGACGGACCACGATGAACTTGACTCGACCGGTCTTGAGGTGTGGCGCGGCGGCGTCAATACCTGGGAATGCGACGAGATGGGGCATCTGAATGTCCGCTTCTATGTCGCCCGGGCCGCCGAAGGGCTGGTGGGTCTGGCGGCGGCCATGGGTCTGGAAGGCGCGTTTCGATCAAATGCCGGGGCGACGTTGCTGGTGCGCGACCAGCATATCCGGTTTCTGCGCGAGGCCCGCGCGCGCGCCGCCCTGCACATGACCGCCGGCATTCTTGAGCTCGGCGAGCACGAAGCGCGTGTCCTTCAGTTGCTGCACCACTCCGCCACCGGCGAACTGGCGGCGTCGTTCCAATCCGTGGTTGTCCACGTCACGGCGCGGGACGAGCGGCCGTTTGCCTGGGCCGACCGGACGTTGGACAGGGCGCGGTCCTTGATGGTCACCGCCCCGCCTCGGGCGATGCCGCGCAGCCTGCACATGGGTCCCCTGGACGGCGACGTCAGTCTGGCGCGCGCTGATCAGCTGGGCATGGTGCGGCTGGGCGGCGGGGCGATCCAGGCGGCGGATTGCGACGTGTTTGGTCGGATGCGCCCTGAACTATTTATTGGACGCGTCTCCGACGGCATACCGACCCTGGGCGCCGCTTTTCGCGGCGGCGAGGCCGTCGCGGAATACAACAGGCCGGCCAATGTCGGCGGCGCCGTGCTGGAATATCGCATCGCCCAACATGCCTGGCCCCGGGCCGGAGACCGCTTCGAACTTCGATCCGGCCTGGCCGCGGTGGACAGCCGCACCCAGCGGATTGTTCACTGGATGCTCGATCCGGCCACGGGCCACGCCTGGGGAACCGCCGAGGCCGTGGCGATTGCCCTTGATCTGGAAGCGCGCAAGGTCATCCCGATCAGCTCAGAGGATCAGGCGCTGCTCGCCCGCCGGGTGACCCCGGGCCTCAGGATGTAGCGGCGCGCAGGGCGGCCTGGACGAGATCGGGGCGCTCCATGGGCAGGAAGTGGCTGGAGCCGGGGATGACCGCGATACGAATGCGCGGGGCCCCGGTCACAATCTGACTGGCTTCATCCCGGCGGAAGGTCGAATCCCGCTCCGCCTGTAGAATGTTGATCCCGCACCGGCTGGCGGCGAAGGCGGTGGTCGTATCATTGTCCTGGGCCGAAAAGATCGCCGCCTCCCAGGCCGGCGCGCAGGCCAGCGTGACCTCACCGCCCGGCAGGTCGCGGAAACCCGCGGCGACATAGTCGGACAGGATGGCATCCGGCCAGGTTTGGAACGCGCCGCGACCGCGATAGGAGGCGATGGCCGCGGCGCGGCTTGCGAACACGGCGCGTCGCCGCGCCGCGCCTCGCGCGATCGGAGAGTCGCCGCCATGACTCCGCATCGACGGTGGGACCCCAACGGGGTCGAACAGAACGAGGTTTCGCACCCGGTCCGGCGCCTTGGCGGCGGCGAACAGCGCGACGCTGGCCCCCATGGAGTGTCCGGCCAGCACGGTCGTCTCGCTATCTAGTGCATCAAGAGCCGCCAGCAGATCATCCGTGAACACCGACCAGTCCCGCCGACCGTCGGGCGTCGTTGCAAGGGTGGTCGCTCCGTGGCCGCGCTGATCGATCGCGACGATCCGCAACGAGGCCGACAAGGGCTCAAGAAGGCTACGGTAGGTCAGTGCGTTGAAACCCGTGGCGTGCAGGAACACGATGTCGATGGCCCGGTCGCGGGGACCGAACTCGAGCGCGTGCATCGCGCCAGGACCCCGTCCCTCAAGCGAAAGTTCCAAGGATCGGGGGGCCGCGCGCACTAAAACATTCATGGCAGCTTTGCTAGGTGATTGATCAGGTCGCCTCAAGCGACCCCAAGACCGCGTCAGCGCTTGTCGGAACCGCCCGTCGCCAACTGGATAAGCGCGGCGATCCGGTCTGTGGAGTCGGCGACCTGACCGAGCATTTGCAGCGGCGAGGCGCCCGGCCGCACGGCGGCGACGACCCCGTTGGCGGCGTTCTGGGCCATGGCGACGGCGGTCTGTTGGGCCACAGCAAAGCGGGATGCGAAGGCGTCCTGATAGATGAATCCATAGGTCGGATAGACGCCGGCCCCAAGGTTGCGGGACGAATCATACCAAACCTTGACCTGGCTCCAATCACCGGCCGGGGAAACGTCGATCACCGTGACATTCTGTTCGACCTGGCCGCGCGCACCCTCGATCAGCGACCAGTTGGCGTGGGTAATCTGGATGATGCGTTCGGTCAGCACCTGACTGACCACCGCCACATGGCCCAGGCGCATATGGCCGGTTGGTTTGAAACAGAGAACAGCCCCGGCCTTGGGGGTGAAACCGGTCTGGTAGCGCCCTGCCGCCTGCTGCCACCAGGTATGGGCGTCACCAAAAATCTGAATCCCCGACAAAAGCCGGGCGAAGGGAACGCACTGCCAGTAGGATTCGGCCAGGGCCGTGCCCGGATTGGCCAGGACAACCAGGACGGCTGCAAACGCGCCAGCGATCGATTTGATCCGTGGGCTCATCGAAAACTCACTACCCCGTTTTCCTGAACGAAGGCTTAACCGCACGTGGAAGAGATGAACAGCGTGTTTCTCCGGGGCACATTGACGCGGATAATGCCGCCCTTGGGAATTGACGGATGGCAAGACATGTGCAACCCGCCGCGCGGTGCGAGAAATGTTCCCAGCAACGTCGCAGCGAATACACTGAGACATTCTCTAATTCATCGATGTCGAGGATATTCTATTCCGGGCCTCATGGAATTGGCCGGATGATTCTTGGCAACCGGCAGGACGACACTTGGGTAAAGTCAGCCGGACAACGGACTTTAACCATCCTGGGCGCACCATCGCGGACCGCGAAAATTCGGTCACGCGCCTGAAAACCGCCCGACCTCAGCAAACGCGACCCCGCGGGCCGCGCCGAGATCAGTGCTGACCGATCAATCAGGGCGGGGACGGTCCATCGAATTTGCGGGACCAATCAGGCGATCCGGCGGCCCCTTGCGGCAATCGGTCGCGGCCAACTCTGGGATCCAATCGCATCGACCGCGTTCAACCCCGCGGCTTTCCCCGCGCCCGATGATGCGCGCTGTTGAGGAACTCGACAAACAGCGAGAAGGCGATCGCAAAATACAAGGAGGTCCGCGGCAGATGGAAGCCGACGCCATCGGCGACCAGCGCCACACCGATCAAAAGGATGAACGACAGCGCCAGGATCTTGGTGGTGGGGCGGCGGTGGATGAAGTCACCCACCGGCTTGGCCGCGAACAACATCACCAGGGTAGCGGCCACCACGGCGGCGATCATCACCGGGAGGTTGTTGGTCATGCCCACGGCGGTAATCACGCTGTCGAGGGAAAAAATGATGTTGATCAGGCCAATCTGGAGAACCACGCTATAGAATCCGGCCTCGCCGCGCACGGGTCGGTCATCAAGGTCGGGCGCCCCTTCGATGGCGTCGTGAATCTCGGTGGTCCCCTTGCCCAGCAGGAAAAGCCCGCCGCCGATCAGCACGACATCCTTGATGCTGAATGATCGACCCATCAGGTGAAACAGCGTCGTGTCGAGTTTGGTTATCCAGACCAGACTGATCAGCATGAGGATCCGCAGGACCATCGCCAGGGCGAGGCCGACGCGGCGGCCGGAACTTTGCCGCAAGGGTGGCAATCGCTGCACCGCCACGGCGAGAAAGACGAGATTGTCCATGCTGAGGACGATCTCAAGGAAGGTCAGGGCGGCTAACGAGGCCAGCACCTCGCCGTTGAGCAATTGGGACATGCGGTCTTAAGATCAGGCCGCGCGGCGTCGATCAACGATTGAATGCCGAGTGGCGCGCAATGCCACGGTCGCCGGTCGCGATTACAGGAAACTGTATGGATCGACATCAATGGCGATGCGCACCGAGCCGGGCGGTTTTACCCGGGCGCGCCAGGCCGCCAGAAAGCCTTGCAGATCGACGGATCGGTCCGCCCGCACGAGGAAGCGTTTACGCCGCCGTCCACGCACCAGGCTGAGCGGGGCGTCCGCTGGCCCAAAGACACTGACACCGTCGCTGTTGGGGGCGGCCGCCGCGACCTCGGCCACGAACCGATCCAACACCGCGGGGTCCGTGCCGGTGATGATCAGCGCCGCCAGCCGTCCGAAGGGCGGCAGTCCGTCCAGGCGGCGCTCGGCCAGTTCGGTTTCGGTGAAGGCCGCGCGGTCACCGGCGGCGATGGCCTGCATGACCGGGTGCTCCGGGGCCCAGCTTTGGATCAGCGCGCGCCCCGGACGATCTCGCCGCCCGGCGCGGCCCGAAACCTGGGTGATCAGCTGATAGGTTCGTTCGGCGGCCCGCAGATCGCCACCGCGCAGACCCAGGTCGGCATCGACGACGCCCACCAGGGTGAGGTTTGGAAAGTTGTGCCCCTTGGCGGCCGACTGCGTCGCCACCAAAATATCGAATTCGCCTTGCGTCATCGCCGCGATCAACGCCCGCGCGGCGGCGGCGTTGAGCATGGTGTCGGAGGAGAACACCGCCAGACGCGCCTCGGGAAACAGGCTCCGCGCCTCCTCTTCCACCCGCTCAACGCCCGGCCCGATGGAGACCAGAGCGTCGCGCGCCTCGCAATGCGGGCATCGCGCCGGTTTCGGCATTGAAAATCCGGTTAGATGGCAAACCAATCGCCCGGAATAGCGGTGCTCGACCAACCAGGAGTCGCTGTCGGGCGATTTCATCCGCTCGCCACAGGCGCGGCACAGCACCAACGGCGCGTAGCCGCGTCGATTGAGAAACAGCAGCGACTGCTCTTTGCGCTCCAGCGTCTGCCGCATCGCCTCGACCAGCACCGGCGACAACCATCGTCCCGGCGGCGGCGGCGACTGACGCAAATCCACGAGCTCGATCTTCGGCAAACCGGCGGCTCCATGACGGTCAGCAAGCCGAAGCCATTGATAGCGCCCCGCTTCGGCGTTCCACAGGGTCTCCAGGGACGGCGTGGCGGACGCCAGAATGATCGCGCAGTCCTCGATCTTCGCCCTGGCCACGGCCAGGTCGCGCGCCTGGTAGATGAACCCCTCTTCCTGCTTATACGAGCCGTCGTGCTCCTCATCGACCACGATCAGCGCCAGATCCTTGAACGGCAGGAACAGCGCCGAGCGTGCGCCCACCACGATGCGCGCGCGCCCCTCCGCGACCGCCTCCCAGGTTCGTCGGCGATGCGGCGGCGTAAGTCCGGAATGCCATTGCGCCGGGACCGTGCCGAAACGTTCGGAAAACCGATCGATCACCGCCTCGGTCAGGGCGATTTCAGGCAACAGGACCAGAACCTGCGACGATGGCGCGCGGGCTAAGGCGGCGGCGGCCGCCTCAAGATAGACCTCGGTCTTTCCCGACCCGGTCACGCCATCCAACAGGATGCAGGTGAATTTGGCCTGCAGGACGGCGGTCGCCAGCTCCCCGACCGCTGAAGACTGGCTCGGATTAAGAATCGCTCCCGCTCGGGTCAGGTCCACCATCGCGCTGTCATCCCGCGCGGGAATGGGAACCGGCGCCAGCACGCC
>JAYUBD010000152.1:0-2247 GCA_043740995.1 Caulobacteraceae bacterium
ATGGATCATGTCTCAGCCCTATGTTGACGCCGCCTGCTTGCGATCAGCCACGGGGCGGGCGCACTGGAAGACCGCGCAGGATGCGCTTTCTTTGAGTGCTTTTTATGGCAAAAAGTCCCCTGCCCTGCCAGGGCTGTCGCATCGGTTCTGAACTCGCGCGAATGGAGCAATCTGGACAAGATCGCTCAAGGTGATGGCGTGCGCCGGCACCGGCGTCGGAGGCCTTCGAATTGCTGGTCAATGATAGCGCGGGGAAGGATCACGCCCCATCCAGGCGCAGCCTGCCCCTGCCCTACCCCCGCGCCCAGTGCGTAGCGGTTTTGGCGCGGCGCCAGCTTGTGGATCGCCTCCAATGTGGCATCGGGAACACGCAGACGTTCGCGCCGTGATTCCAGCCACCAGCCCGCCGCGCCGGCGGCCGTCGCATTGCCGTTGGCCGCCAAATGTGCCGCAAGCCGCTCGGCGTCCAGACGCCCGACGAGGTCAAGGCTGTTGACCAGTTCCTCCGCGCCGCCGGCGAGGTCCGGCCGGTCGAACAGATCGGCGACGGTCCGCTCCAGGGTCGTCACCGCGACGGCTTGGCCAAGGCGGTCGACCGTGGTGACGCTCTCCGGCCCGAGCGGGGTGGTGGGTCGCACGAAGCGGCAGGAAAATTCCGTGGTCTTGAAAAGGCCCGGCTCGCCCGGCGCGATCGCCTGGACGTCGAACTCGGCGGTGTAGGCATAACCGTGCAACTTGAGCGCGGAGTGGTAGCCGAACACGGCCTCTGGCCGCAGCCGCGAAGCGAGGAGGAAGCGATCCACCCACCAGGTCGCTGGGTCGGCGTGCTTGGGAACCGAGGCGTAGAGTCCGCGGGCGATGCGTTTGATGTTGCCGGCTTTGACATGCTGGCTCAGCATAGCGGTGACCGTCTTGTCCACTGGCGCGCGGCCGACCGCGCGCGCGTAGTCGGCCCGCGTGAACACCGGGGTGGCGCTGAAGAAAGGAGCGGACAGGTTTCGGGACATAAGCTCACAAAGACTAGAGAAAGCCATATATAACCTATGGCTTTCAGCGTCAAAAATGAGTTACTCGGCTAAACGTCCGTCGACTGCGGCCAGTAGGAGTCAAGCACCGACCGGAGCGCAGTTTCCGCCTCGGACCGCGATGCGCCGCCGGCTAGCAGCAAGGTTAGCGTCACTTCCTTACGTTTGCGCCCGTCGATCCGCAGGACAGGTGCGCCGCCAGCGGCGGTGACCACGTCCCCCGTCGATCCTGACCGCTTGGGGGCTCCTGACTTCTTGGGGGGATCGGCCGCAGCCGCCAGAAGCCGGATGACATCCTGAGGCTTTAGGGCGGGCCCCTCCCCTTTTCGCGCGGCGATGGCTACCGCTTCAGCCAGCACGCGACGCTCGCGATCATCCGGCTTGAGCAACGGCTTCAGCTGGGTGACGTGCTTGATCCTGAGTTCGTGCGGATCGGCGAACGCGGCGACCAGTGGGGCGGGCAGCCGGGCCAGATCGAGATAGCGGCTAAGCCAGGCCTCCGAGACGTTGAGGCGGGACGCCATGTCCTTCTGGCTTCCGCCGTAGTGGCGCCCGAGGGCCTTCAGGTAATCGCGCGCCCGTTCGATGTCGCTGAGATCTTCGCGGGCTCGGTTCTCCAGGTCGGAGATCCGGAACGCCTCCTCGTCAGTGAGATCGCGCACCTCCACCAGGAAACGAAAGTCGGTGTAGTTATGCGCCCGAAGCCAGCTGACGGTCCAATGCCGGCGCGCGCCGCAGATGACCTCGAAGTCGATGTCCGTCACGCCGCGGACGCGGCGGACGATCGCCGGGACCTCCTGGCGGCCCTGGGCCTTGAAGCTCTCGATCAGGTCCGCGCAGCGGGTCTCATCCAGCGCAGCATAGTCGCGATTGTGCTCGCTCCAGAGTCGGCAGCGGGCCGGATCGACTTGCTCGATCGCTCGTCCCACGACCGCGCCGGAAGCCAACTCGGCCATTCGGTTTTCCCGGCTCGCCAGGATGCCGACTGGCATTCGGGTCGGGGCAGTCGGCTGGGGCGCGGCGTCGTCGAGCGAGCCCATCAATCCGGCAGCGAAGGAACGGTTCTTGGAGCTCATGAGCGCGCCCTTTCAACTCGAATTGCACCGGTGCAATTTCCATATCCACGGGTCATGCGTGGCCCTCCTTGCGAAGGCGTTCCACATGGCTCGGCCAAGTCTGGCGCACGTCGAGGAGGATCTCCTCGTTGACCCCATTGAGGTAG
>JAYUBD010000153.1:0-2241 GCA_043740995.1 Caulobacteraceae bacterium
GCACTGCCCCCCACAGGCCGTTCATCACGGAAAGCACGATGCCCACGGCCACGCCCGCCTGGATCGGCAGGACGACGACACTGATGGCGGTGGCGAGGACCAGCAGCGCTTCCGCCGGACTTTCCCGCACCAGGGCGCGGATCTGCTTCACGCGGACGATCCGAAGGACGACAAATAGCAGAACAGCGCTCAAGGCCGCTTGCGGGATCATCGCCAGAGCGCCCGCCCCTATGGCGAGCAGCAGCGCGATCACCGCCGCCGCGCTCAGCCCGGCGAGTTGCGAGACCGAGCCGCTCTCCGCCAATATTGCCGTACGTGGTGGACTCGCATTGACCGGGAAGGCGCCGGCCAGGCCGCTGATCACGCTGCCGATGCCCACGCCGAAACAATCACCGTCGACATCCGGCGCGTCGGAGCCACCCGAAAACGATCGCGAGGTCGCGGCGGTCTGCACCATCACCACCACCGAGATCAGCAGGGCGAGCGGCGCCAGCCGCGCCCATTCATCCGCGGTCACGATCGGCAGGCCGAAACGGGGCAGGCCCCCTTGCACCGGACCCAAAAGGGCGACTCCGAAATGATCCAGATGCAGCCAGGCCGCGGCCAGGCTGGCGGCGGCGACCGCCAGCAAAGGTCCCGGCAGCCGCGCACTGACCCGGTGCATCACAGCAATCGACCCAAGAACAGCGGCAGAGACGGCCAGGGAAGCGGGGCCGATCCGGGGCGCGAGTCGCACCAGTTCGGCCATCCGTTGTAGCGTGGGCCCGGTCAGGGGTGGTAACCCCAGCGCGGCGGGGAGCTGTGATACGGCGATATGGACCGCGATCCCGGCCAGGAACCCGGTCGTCACCGGAATAGAGAGCAGATTGCCGATCCAGCCCATACGGAACAGGCCGGCGGCGGCGACGATCAGGCCGACCAACACCGCGAGCGCCGCCGCCAGCGCGATGTAGTGTGGCGATCCGCCGGCCGCCAACAGAGCCAGGCCCCCGGCAAAGATCGGGGTGATGGTGGAATCCGCGCCGGTCGAAACCCGTCGGCCCGACCCGAACACAAAGAACGCCAGGGCCGCCGCCATGAAGGCGAAGAAACCCAGTTGCGGCGGCAAGCCGCCCAGGCGCGCCGTCGCCATCTGCTCCGGTATCGCCACCGCCGCGAGGGTGAGGCCGGCGATCAAGTCGGCGCCGAGCTTGCCTGGTTCATACCCGGCCAGAGATTTGAATAACCGCCGCCGCCCGGGGTTGGATCGCGCGGCATCAACCCTGGAGTCCATCGTGGCACGCTCCCAAACCAGGAATTATGAATCCGTATAGATACGTTTGTCGTCGGTTTTTTGATCCCCGTGAATCAGGCCCACCGCCGATAGTGAGGGCTGGACTCCCCCGGGTGGTTTCTCGCTACACTGCGCCGTTCGAGCGTTTAGGAGCTGACCATGCCGGAATCCGCTGAAAACCTGACCGTCGCCCCGCACGGCGAGGCCGTTTCGACCGATTGGGCGGCGGTGGTGGCCGAACTGACCCAGCAACTCCGCTTGCGCACCCTGGTGTTCGGCATGAAGATGTTCGCGGCGCGAGACGAGATGGAGGCCGTCCCCCGCATCCGACGACCGCAAGCCATCCACACGCTGGATCAGGTGGTCGGACAGGCAGCGCGGCTGGGTTGGACGGTCGGGATCACATCTGACGATTTGGTCGGCGCGCAGTGCCGGGCGGTGGTGGGCCTGGGCGCCGCGAAGACCGAAGCCTGGCGATCCGGCGGGCATATGGCCGGCGTCTGGTTCGACACGCAGGAAAACGCCGCCGCCCATCAGGGCGCCATGCACTGTGTGCCGGATGGTCGCTACGAGGCGCTCGCGGTGGGTCCCTTAGGCGCCGGGCGCATCGATCCCCCGGATATCGCGCTGTTTTACGCCACGCCCGGCGCGATGATGTATTTCATCAACGGCCTGCAATGGACCGGTTACAAGCGGTTCGATTGGAGCGTGGTGGGCGAATCGGCCTGCGCCGACTCCTGGGGCCGCGCCCTGACCACCCGCCTGCCCAGCCTCTCGATTCCGTGCTTTGCCGAGCGGCGCTATGGCGGGGTATTGGACGACGAGATGTTGATGGCGGCACCGCCGCAATACCTGATCCAGGCGATCACCGGGATGAAGGCCCTGGCGAAAAATGGATTCCGCTATCCGTTCCCACAATATGGCGTGCAACAGGATGTGCGCGCCGGCATGGCGGTGAGCTACGGGCC
>JAYUBD010000154.1:0-2236 GCA_043740995.1 Caulobacteraceae bacterium
GGCCCGTCGCCAGGTGGGCATTGAGAATCGCCAGGCCTTTGCCCACGCCCTGGACCGACTGGTTTGACCCCTGACTGAACAGCGTAACCGTCTGGTCGGCGCTGGCGAACGCGCGATAGAAGGCCTCGACGTCGCGGACGGCGAGGTCGCAATCCAAGGCGATCGCTTCCACCGACTGATCGTCGCGCGCCAGAGCGAACAACAGCGCGTCGAATCCTCGGGTATGGGCGTGGACAAAATCCCGGTCGATCGCGCCGCGCGCGCTCAGCCAGGCCAGCAGGCCATTCCACAGCCGCACATCGGTCTGCGGCTTTAGCGCGAGGTGCAGGTCGGCCATATCCGCCGTGTCGGTGCGGCGCGGGTCGATAACGATCCAGCGCTGCCGACCGGCCGCGCGGGGCGCCTCCATCCGGCGAACCATCACCGGATGGGTCCAGGCGGCGTTGTGTCCGGCGAACACTGCCAGTCGCGCCAATTCAAGATCTTCGTAACAACCAGGAACCAGATCGCCGCCCAGCGCCTGCTTGTGCGCGGCCACCGCCGAGGCCATGCACAGCCGCGAATTGGTGTCGATATTCCCTGAGCCAATGAACCCCTTCATCAACTTGTTGGCGGCATAATAGTCCTCGGTAAGCAGTTGGCCGGAGACGTAGAAGGCGACGCTGTCAGGCCCATGTCGGGCGATGGTTTCGCCGAAGGTTCGGGCGACCCGCCGGGTCGCGACGTCCCAACCGACCCGGCGCCCGCCGATTTCGGGATACAAGAGCCGTCCGTCGTGGCCGACGGTCGACGGCAGCGCCATGCCTTTCGAACACAGGCGACCGAAGTTCGCCGGGTGAGCCTTGTCCCCCTCCAGGCTGAGGACGCCGCCCGGCCCTGATCTCGCCGTGATGCCGCAACCGACGCCGCAATAGGGGCAGGTGGTGCGAACCGCGTTCACCGACTGGCTATTCCCAAAAACAGTCGGCCCTCACGCACTTCAAGCGGCACCGTCGGCGCGCAGCCCTTGCCGGCGTCCGCCCCCGCGGGATGGCCGGTGGCCAGATCAATGGTCCAATTGTGCAAGGGACAGGCGACCGCCCGACCGTGAACGATGCCCTGGCTGAGCGGACCGCCCTTGTGCGGGCAGCGGTCGCGGAGCGCGAAAATTTCACCGCCGGTGGTGCGGAACAGCGCCACGTCGCCGATCTCCGTGGCGACGCGCCGCGCGCCCCGCACGGGCACCTCGTCGGGGCGACCGACTTCGACCCAGCTGATGCGTGACTTGAGGGCAATGGCGTTCATGCGACGGTCTCCAGCCGAGCCGCGAGCGGTGCGAATTCCTGAGCGTCCAGGCCGGCGACCCGGGCGGCCCACGGGTCTTCCTGGGTGTCTTTTTGAGAGACCAGGAACCGGGCATGAAGCCGGGCGCATTCAGCCTCGTCGAGGATGCGGGCGCGGATGGTTTCCAGGCCAACGCGATCCATCCATTTGTAGATGCGCTCGAGATAGTGTGCGTCCTCGCGATAGAATTGGACAATCGCCGCTATGGTGACGATCGCGCCTTCCTCGGTGGCCACCTTGGTCAGTAGCTGCGTTCCCCGAATGTGCAGGCCGGCGGCGCCGCCGATATGGATCTCGTAGCCGCTGTCGACGCAGATCACGCCCACGTCCTTGCAGGTGGCTTCCGAACAGTTCCTGGGGCATCCGGAGACCCCCATCTTGACCTTGGCCGGAGTCCAGCTGCCCCATAGGAACCGTTCGAGCCTGATGCCTAGACCGGTGGAATCCTGGGTGCCGAACCGGCACCAGTCGCTCCCGACGCAGGTTTTCACCGTGCGCAGCGCCTTGCCATAGGCGTGGCCGGAAACCATGCCCGCCTTGTTGAGATCGGCCCAGACCGCGAGCAGATCGTCCTTCTTGACGCCCAGCAGGTCGATCCGTTGTCCGCCGGTAACCTTGACGGCGGGGATGGCGAACTTGTCCGCCACGTCGGCGATGGCGCGCAGTTCATTTGGCGTGGTCATGCCGCCCCACATGCGTGGCACCACCGAAAAGGTGCCGTCCTTCTGAATGTTGGCATGGGCCCGCTCGTTGATGAACCGCGAGTGTCGGTCATCGACATAGTCGGCGGGCCAGGCGCACAGCAGGTAATAGTTAAGCGCCGGGCGACAGGTGGGACACCCATCCGGGGTCGTCCATTCCAGAGCCTGCATCACCGCCGGGATGGAGGTCAGTCGCGCCTCCAGAATTTGCC
>JAYUBD010000155.1:0-2236 GCA_043740995.1 Caulobacteraceae bacterium
TTGGCCAGTCAAGGTGCGGACCGTGCCGCAAGCCCTCGATGTTGCTCAGCTCGGAGATCGCACTTACCGCGCCGCTCAAGCCGCCGAACAGCTTTTGCAAGGCTGTCTTGATTTCTGTTGCGCGCGGATGGCCGTCGAGGCGCATGTCGAGCGCGTCAATGATCGCACGCATCTGCTGGGGGAAGTTCTGGCCGTTCACATGCGTGAGGCTCATTTCGTCGCAAAGCGTCCGGGCGACCGCTTCCAGGAGCGTTCGCGCTTCGGCGACACACTGGTCCGGACGGGCCTCGATGTTCGTTTCGATTGCTAGGACGTGAGTGGAGAGCCGAGCCTGCCAATCGGGCCGGCTAACCATCACGGCGCGCAGTTGCTGGAGTTGGTAGGCCATTGCTAGACGCCGGCCGCGATCGTCTCCGCGTCCGACACGCGGAGCTCGCCCGAGATCAGTTTGGGCAGGAGCGTGTCACGAAGCGCGGCGAGAGTCCTGTTTTCGAGTGCGAGAGTCTTCATGCGCTCTATTGATGGCGAGATCACCTCATCCATGCGTTGGAGCAACGGACCGCAGGGTATCGGGAGAGCTGCTCCGTCGAGATGATGCCGCTGGATGTGACCCATTGTGACGGCCTTTTCTGCCGCAATCGCCTGGAATTCGGGTAGGAAGTGGTTCACCGCCAAGTAGCACAGCCACTGGGGTGCGGTGGTTGGGATGACTTTGAATAGATGCTGATTGAGCGCTCCCCGTCCATGTGACCAAAGGCAATGGGTGAGTGAGCCGGACCAGGAGAAGAGATGGTCGCCATTATCGACGATAAAGTCGGCGGAAGGCAGCGCGGAGGTGGCCCGAGCCGAGTTTGCTTTCGGACCCGCGCGCATTTCAGAAATCTTGATTACCGGGAGGCTGGGCACGTCGTCGCTAGCCGGGAAGCGCTGGAGCGGGAGGCCGTTTAAGAAAGTCGCCATCTTTGAAATAGGCGTAAGGCTCCAACCCTCTGGCAGGCCATCCTGGTCAAAGGTAGTGGGGAAGAGGGCGCGAAGCGATGCGGAGAGACCGGGGTCCTGGCCCGCGATGGCCCGGCGCACGGGATCGAAGTCGACGAACCAGCTCTGGAACAGCGCCCGCGCAACTCCCTCAAAGGTGGAAGCCATCCGCCGATTGAGCGCAATTTTGTCGTCGAGGGAGGACAAGAGGTCGGCAATTCGCTCCTGGTCGACACAAGTCGGTACTGGCAACTGAAAATTTGGGACGTCTGCACATTTCAAGCTATCAAATACAGCTCCATGGTTCAGATACTTTCCGACTTGAATCCACCAGTCCGGTCCCTGCACCATCCAACGGAGGTATTTGGGTATAACCGTATCGCCCACAGATCGAAGTAGAACGAGATTTTGTCCAAGCGCGAACGTCATTCCTGGGCGCACAATCGCCGTTTCTCCCGGATTGCAGCGGCGGGACAGAACGACGTCATGGGCTTGTGGCTTAGTTTTGCGCGTCCAATGCTCAAAGTCCGCTACGGAAATTCGCCGAGCGGCATCGAGATCGATTTCACCATCGCGCATTTGCGGAATGGTAACGTAAGGCAGTCCTTGCTCCTTGAATGTCGGCGTTTGGTGGTCACAATCCAGCAGCTCGATCCCAGCCTGCGCAAGCGTCATTTGAGGCCAGTCAGACATAGCCCGCCGCCGCTAGTCGTTTGCGGATACGCCGATCGAGTTCGGCTCCCTCCGCCATCTGCAACGCCAGCTCGCCTGTCAGCCGCCGCATTCGCACGTCGAACGGCTCGTCGTCCTCTGCGACGGCCACTGCGCCCACATAACGCCCCGGCGTCAGCACATGCCCCTGCGCCGCGATCTCGGCGAGGCTCGCCGCCCGCGCGAAGCCGGGCACGTCGGCATAGCTTCCGCCCCGCTCGCGCCAGGCGTGATACGTGTCCGCCACCCGCGACACGTCCGAATCGTCCAGCACCTTCAACGTCCGTGTGGCCATACGGCCCAGCCCGCGCGCGTCGATGAACAGCACCTCGCCGCGCCGGTCACGCAAGGTGCGATCCTTCAGCAGCCCATTCGATTTGTCGCGCGCGACAAACCAGAGGCACACCGGTATCTGCGTAGTGGCGAAGAGTTGGCCGGGCAGTGCCACGATGCAATCGATCTGGTCCTTTTCGATCAGCTTCTGGCGTATCTCGCCCTCGCCCGATTGCTGACTGGATAGGCTGCCGTTCGCCAACACGAAACCGGC
>JAYUBD010000156.1:0-2233 GCA_043740995.1 Caulobacteraceae bacterium
CCTCAACATCATTGAGGCCCGTTCGCGCGCCGGTCGCGCGACGATGGCCCGCGACTTCTACATCGACAAGATCAAGCTGCTTTCCATCCCCGCCGCCGAAGAACTGCAGGCCCTCGTCGAGGACCGCATTCTGTGGCTGGACCAGCAGATGGCCGGCAAGACCTGGATCTGCGGCGATCGCTACACCCTGGCCGACATCCTGTTGTACTGCTTCATGGCCTTCCGCGCGCCGGAGGGCGAGAGCAACCTGCCGCCCGGGACGCCAAATCTCGCGGCATGGTTCGACCGGGTGAAGGTGCGCCCCTCGACCAAGGCATAAGGTCGGTGGCGGTGACGTCGGACGTCACCCTCTAAGAGCGCCGGCTTTCGTCCTAAACGCGGACGATCAAGATCCCGCCGTTCCCTCTGGCTTTCCAGGGTCGCGATAAATTCCGCTGTTCGGAGAGGGCTGTCGATGGTCTCGGCCTTTCGCAACCGCTCGATTTTCCGCTGATTCTCACCGGCGCCGATGCGTCGTCCGCCTCGCTGACGAAGATTCGCGCCCGGCCATTTCCGCGCTGGGTCATGTGGTGCGGCAGTCCCTGGACGATGAAACGGGCGAGGCGGGCCATGGGGCAGGCGTATTCCGGGCGACCGCGACCAAGTAACCCAATGCACGATCACCGCACCTTCACCTTGCAGCATTCCAGCCACTAGGCTGTTGATTTTGGGGCACAGTCGGGCTTAGACACGGGCATGGCGCCCATTCAAACAGGCCGGGAAGACGCTTTGCCCGCGGTTCCGCGCGCGCCGGCCGTCTCGCCGCTGGTGATGGGCGTGGGATACGGCTTTGCCGCCGCCTTGACCGCCGCCTCGGTGGCGCTGGGATCATCGCCCAACCTGATCGGCCCCCTGGGACCGGCCAGCCCGCAGGTGCTGGCCCTGATGGCCATCGGCTTTGTCTTGATCCTCAGCCTGGCCGGCATCCTCGGCTGGCGCCTGCTCCGCCTGCTCAGGTCTCGGTCGAGCGATGCCGGCGCGCGGCTGCATCTGCGCTTCGTCGTGCTGTTCGCGTTGGCCGCCGTCGCGCCAGCGGTGATTGTCGCGCTGTTCTTCGGCGTGCTGGTCACCCGGGGCGTCGATAACTGGTTCAGCGCCCGGGTCCAGAGCGTGGTGGAAAACTCCGCCACCGTCGCCCGCAGCTATGTGGCGGAACAGAAGGCCTATATCGGCGACCATGTCGGCCTGATGGCCAGCGCCCTCAATCCCGCCGCCTCCAGCCTGGCGGACGCGCCGATCGCCTTTGCCGGCTATCTGCGCAGCCTGGCGGCCGATAACGGCTTCTCCGCCGCCTATCTGATCGACCGTGACGGCCGCGTGCTGGCCCGGGCGGAGGCGGCGCGGGGTCCCCCGTTGCTGGCGCCGCCGCTGTCCAATTTCCAGGTGGCCGACGAGGGCGATGTCGAGGTGGTGGCATTCGAATCCAACGATCTGCTGCGCGCCCTCTATCGGCTTCGCGGCTATGGCGACGCCTATCTCTATGTGGTCAGGCCGCTGGACCGGGGAATTTTCAGCCACCTGAGACAGACCGAGGCGTCGCTCGCCGCCTATCGAAAGGCCAAGGTCGGCCGGGCCCGAATCCAGGCGGCCTTCGCCTTAAGTTTTCTGGAAACCGTTCTGCTGGTGCTGGTCGGCGCCGTCTGGCTGGGTATGGGGGCGGCGGCCGGCATCGCCGCGCCGGTGGCGCGCCTCGTTCAGGCCGCCGGCCGCGTCGCGGGCGGCGATCTCACCGCCCGGGTGGATACGCGGCGGGACCCCGAGGAGATCGCCGTGCTGTCGCGGGCCTTCAACCGAATGACCTTCGATCTGCGGAAGCAGCAGCGCGAGCTTCGCGAGGCGCAATTGGACGCCGAGTCGCGCCGCGCCTTCACCGAGGCCGTGTTGCTGGGTGTCAGCGCCGGCGTCATCGGGCTCGATCCGGCGGGGCTTGTATCGGCGGTCAATCGTCAGGCCTGCCGGCTGCTCGATATCAGGTTGGAGGACACGCCGGGGCGTCGCCTGAGTGAAATCGCCCCGGAGCTGGAAGCGGTGGCGGCCAGCGCCGGCCAGCGCGGCGGCGAAGCGGAAGAGGATATTGATATTCGCCGGGGGGGAGAGTCGCGGTTGCTGCGCGCCCGGGCGAGACATGGTCCGGAGGGGCTTGTGCTCACGTTCGACGATATCACCCGGCTGGTGGCGGCCCAGCGCAACGCCG
>JAYUBD010000157.1:0-2231 GCA_043740995.1 Caulobacteraceae bacterium
TAGTCAGGTCGGTCGCCATTCATAAAGGATGTCCGGTTCGCCTTCTTCGTTTCGAGACCCGCCATTCATGTCAACAATTCGAAAGCCGTGAGCCTCGTAAAAGGCGCGCGCCCGCTGATTGACCTGAAATGTGAACAGACTCAGTCGGCCGGGGCTACGGGCCTTGGCTTTTGCAACGAACATCGACCCCAGCCCGAGGCGATGGACCCTCGACGACAGATACAGCTGGTTCAGTTCCACGCCGTTCAGGGCCATGAACCCGACGATTTCACCATCGCGGCGAGCAATCCAGGTCTCCAGGCGCCCGACCACCTCGCGCTCGATCCAGCGGCCCACATCGGCGTCATCGTGCACCCTGCGCAAATTTGGCAGAGTATCGGCAAGGGCGGCAAGATAGACCTGGGCGATCTCGGCGGCGTCGGAGGGCCGTGCGCGCTCGATGTGCCAATCGCGCCGCGTCGAAGCCGCGCCCTCTGCCGCGTTCATTGCAAAATCCATGCCCGCCAACGCGTGAACTTCAGCGGTGTCGAAGGTCGGCAGGTCCAGGTCGCCTGACTGAATCAGCAGGCCGAACTCGGTGCAGCCCAAGATGACACTATCGATGCCTTGTTCCGCCCCGGCCTGTGCCACCATGGCGATCATCTCCGCCCGCGAGGCTGCCTCAAAGCGGCCGCGCACCAGTTCGTCGAAAATGATCGCGTGCAGCCGATCACGCGCCTGCGCCGGTGGGATCACCGCATCGACCCCCGCGGCCGCGAGGCGGTCCAGATAAAACGGCTTCTCCATGGTGAACCGGGTGGCCATCAGGAGCGGTCGGCGATGTCCGGCCTTGTTGACCGCCGCCGCCGTGGCGTCCGCGACATGCACCAGCGGAATGGTCACCGCCGCCGCCACCTCGGCGGCCATCAGGTGCATCGTGTTGGCGCAGATCAACAGGCCCTCGGCCCCGGCCTGCTCAAGCCGCTTCGCCGCGTCTACCAATACTTCGGTCGCGCCCACCCAGTTTCCCGCCGCCTGCATGGCCGCGATCGGCGCGAAGTCCGCCGACCAGATCAACAATTTCGCCGAGTGTTGGCCGCCCAGTCGCTCGCGCGCCAGACGGTTGAGGTGCCGGTAATAGACGCTGGTGCTCTCCCAACTCATCCCGCCTAACAGACCGAGTGTTTTCATGCCGCCGGCCGCGAGATCGAGTCACAGATCGGCATATACGTGGCGTTCCCCCTTCTGGCCGGGGTGAGTCACCGCGCCTAGATGCGCCGGGCCGACCCCCTGCGCAAACTTCCAGAGGGCGCCCGAACCGTAGGCGGTTTGCCGGGGAGCCCAAAGGCGCATGCGACTTTCAAGTTCGGTTTGCTCGACCTCCAGTTCGATGGTTCCCGCATCAGCGTCGATGGCGATGATGTCGCCGTTTTGCACCAGGGCGATCGGGCCGCCGTCCTGAGCTTCCGGGCCAATATGACCGATGCAAAGCCCCCTCGTCGCACCGGAGAACCGCCCATCGGTGATCAAAGCGACCTTGTCCCCCCGCCCCTGCCCAGACAAAGCGGCCGTGGTGGACAACATCTCGCGCATGCCCGGCCCGCCCTTGGGTCCTTCATATCGGATGACAAGAACGTCTCCATCTTCGTAGGCGCCGGCTTCGACGACCGCGAAACAGGCCTCCTCGCCGTCAAACACCCGGGCCGGACCCCGATGCGCCCGGTGAGAGGTCATTCCCGCGACCTTGACGATGCCCCCATCGGGGGCGAGCGAGCCCCAGACGCCAACCACCCCGCCAGTGGGGGAAAGTGGATTGCTGACCGGGCGGATCACGTCCTGATCGGTCCGCCACACCACATCGGCAAGGTTCTCCGCCAGGGTCTTGCCGGTCACCGTCATACAATCGCCGTGCAAGAACCCACCCTCCAACAGTGTCTTGAGCAGAACGGGCACGCCGCCGGCCTCGCCCATGTCCTTGGCGACATACCGACCGCCTGGTTTCAGATCGGCGAGATAGGGCGTTCGGCGGAAGATCTCGGCCACGTCTCGCAAGCTGAATTCAATCCCGCACTCATGGGCCATCGCCGGCAGGTGCAGGCCGCCGTTCGTCGACCCGCCGGTCGCGGCGATCACCACGGCGGCGTTTTCAAACGCCTTGCGAGTACAGATATCCCGGGGTCGGATATTTTTTTCGATCAGCCGCACCACCGCTTCGCCCGACGCAATGGCGTATTGATCCCGGCTGAGATAGG
>JAYUBD010000158.1:0-2222 GCA_043740995.1 Caulobacteraceae bacterium
CGACCCGCCGGGCGTCGCCGGGTCAGGCCAAAGGTTTCCACATTGATCCGCCGCCACTTTTTCAGGGTGTCCGCCCAGGTCCGCCGGGCGGGATGCCCCACCCGGCAGTTGGGCGCGTAGGCGATCCGATATCCCATACCGCCGGCCCGCCGGCACCATTCCAGGTCCTCGGATATGCCCTTGGCGAGAAAGCCGCCGACCGAATCGAACAGGCCGCGGCGGCAAAAGAGGTTGGCGCTGACCGTGAAGCCTTTTTTTTCGACATAGGTCTGATTGTCGAACGCGAAGATCAGCTCAAAGGCTTCTTCCGGAGACACGTTCGCGGCATCGTGGACCAGCACCCGCATGGCCCCGCCGACAATATCCACCCCCTCCAGGGCCTTCAGACCCTCCGCCAGCCAATTGGGGTCCGGCTGGCAATCGGAATCGGTGAAGGCGAGGATCCGACCGGTGGATTGGGCGACGCCGCCATTGCGGGCCGGTCCGGCCCCGGGCTGCTCGACAATGGTCAGTCGCGCGCGCCCGGCGATCACGGCGGCCACCGCCGCCTCGCCTTCCGGCGAATTGTTGTCCGCGACGACGATCTCGAACGCCGCGCGCGGCAAGGTTTGCCGCTCGAGATGGGTCAGGCAAAGATCCAGCCCCGCCAGATCGCGAAAGTGCGGAACGATGACACTGACCTGTAGCGCGGCGGCGCGGTCCGATCCGGGGGTCACGGGCAACGGAGCGAAAGGCATCGTTCGTCGCGCGGGATGGAAGCCCGAGCTACAGGTCCGAATTTATTGTGGCGGATTGCTGAATGGTTCACCCGATTAGCCTGTTCAGCACCCTTCCGGGACCACCCGAGCCCCGCCCTAGAATTCGCGGCGAAGGGTTTCGGCCAGATCGGTCTTTTCCCATGAGAAGCCGCCGTCGACTTCGGCGTCGCGACCGAAATGGCCATAGGCGGCGGTGCGGGCATAGATCGGTCGGTTGAGGCCCAGATGCTCGCGAATGGACCTGGGCGTGGCGCCGCCGATCAGTTGCGGCAGCAGGGCTTCAAGCCTGGCCGGATCGACCTGGCCGCCATCATGCAGATCGACATAGAAGCTCAACGGATGCGAGACGCCGATGGCGTAGCCAATCTGGATGGTGCAGCGATCCGACAGTCCGGCGGCCACCACATTCTTGGCGAGATATCGGCAGGCATAGGCCGCCGAGCGATCAACCTTGGTGGGATCCTTGCCCGAAAACGCGCCGCCGCCATGTGGGGCCGCGCCACCGTAGGTGTCGACGATGATCTTGCGGCCGGTCAGGCCACAGTCGCCATCCGGACCGCCGATTACGAAATTGCCGGTCGGGTTGATGTGCCAGCGGGTGGCGGCGTCCACAAAGCCGTCTGGCAGTACGCCCAGGATATAGGGCTTGACGATCTCCGCCACGTCGGCGGGCGTCAGGCCCTCTCTGTGCTGGGTCGACAGCACGATCGAATCGGCGCGCACGGGCTTGCCGTTCTCGAACACCAGGGTCACCTGGCTCTTGGCGTCGGGCTCCAGGCCCATGTCGCGGTCGGCATGCCGGGCCGCCGCCAGCACCTTAAGAATGTTATGCGAATATTGCAGGGTGGCCGGCATCAACTCCGGCGTCTCGGTGGTGGCATAGCCGAACATGATGCCCTGATCGCCGGCCCCCTCGTCCTTGTTGCCCGCCGCGTCCACGCCCTGGGCGATGTCGCTCGACTGACTGTGCAGATGGCAGGCGAAATCGGCATGCTTCCAGTGAAAGCCCTCCTGCTCATAACCAATGTCCTTCACCGCCGCCCGGACCTTCTCCTCCAGGCCCTCGATCACCCCCTCGGGCCCGCGCACTTCGCCGGCCAGGATGATTCGGTTGGTGGTGACCATCGTCTCGCAGGCCACTCGCGCGAACGGATCGGCCGCCAGAAAGGCGTCGACCACCGTGTCGGATATCCGGTCCGCCACCTTGTCCGGATGACCCTCCGAGACACTCTCGCTGGTGAACAAATAGCTGGCCCGGACTGGCTGCATCGGGTCGGACTCCATAGACTGAAATGACGGAACAGGACTTGGCGGCGCCGTGTAGCCCGTTTTCGGCCCGGTTGGCCAGAGCCATCGCGGCTGCCCTGCCCCACCCGAAGGACGCATCTCCGAGCGCCGGCGTCCAGGCCGCCCTTGACCCCCTCGGCGATGGCGCCAAGAGGCGCGGGTTGGAAGCGAGCCCCA
>JAYUBD010000159.1:0-7434 GCA_043740995.1 Caulobacteraceae bacterium
CGCCGGACACCTCGCCGACCGCGGCCAGCCGGACAATCGCCGAGGGGAAGCCGACGATGCGCTCAAACGCGGTGGGCAGGGAGTCGCCCTGACGAACCGCCTGGCCGACCCGCTCAAGGCGCGCGCGCGCCGTCGCCGTGCGCACCGATCGTATCGAGAGTCGCAGAGAGTCGCCCATCGGCGCGCCAGCCGCCAACATGGTCCCCAATGCGATGGCGAAACCGCCATAGATCAGTGCCCCGGCCGTGCGGCGGGCGGGTCCGTCGAGCATCAAGCGCTCCATTGGCGTAGCGAGCGCGCCGAGACGCCAGGCCATTATCAGGGTCAGTGCGGCGGCGGCGGCCATCACGCCCAACACCGGCAAATGTTGCGTGAGAAAACCGCTGACCGTGATCATCGCGCCAAGGGCTGCGGGCGGCGCCCCTCCAGCTTCCTGAACCAGGGGCGCCAGCGAGGGAACCACGAACAGAAGGATCACGCCCAGGGCGACGAGGGTGCTGGCGAGTACAAAGGCCGGGTAGCTGAGCACGGATACCATCTGGTCGGCGAAGCGGACGCGGGCCTCCAGCATTTCGGCGGCGCGCTCGAACCCGGTGGCGATGGTCCCGCCCGCCACGCCCGCCGCCACCAGAGCGGCGATGAAGGCGCGATCCCTGCCGAGACACCGCAGGAGCGCCTCGTCGAGGGCGGCCCCACCGCTGATCCCCTGGCTGAGTGATCGCGACAGGGTGCGCGCCATCGGCTTGCCGGATCGGGCGCCGAGAATGGCCAAACCGGCGCGCATGTCGGCGCCGGCGCGGAGCAGGGCGCCCAGATCGGCGAGAAAGGCGGCAAGGTCGCGATCGGACAGACCCCTCGCGCGCGCCGTCGACGGTTGGCGGTTACCGGCGGGCGTCAGGCGAATGGGAGAAAGACCCTCGCGTTTCAGATGCTCGAAGGCCCTGGCATCGGAATGGGCGGCGACCACGCCCTTGATCCGCCGCCCTGTGGCATCGAACGCCAGATAGCGGAAGGATCGGAGATTTTCAGCCATCGACCGCCGCCATGACCTCCTCGAAGGTGGTCAGGCCCTCCGCCGCCTTGTGAAATCCGTCGGCCGCCATCGGTGCGAAGCCGAGGCCTTGGGCCACGTGACGAAGGTCGGCGGCCGGCCGGCCCTCGGCCAGAGCGCGCAACAGAGTATCGTCGCATAGGAACGCCTCGCCGATGGCGATCCGACCCTTGAAACCCGCGCCATGGCAGGCGCCGCAGCCCGCGGCATCGAAAAGCAGGTCGGGCGCTTCCAGTCCGGCGGCCGCCGCGAACAAGGCTTCCGCCTCGGTGCGCGGTCGTTGTATGCGACAGGCCGGGCAAAGACGCCGAACCAAACGTTGCGCCGCCGCGCCCCGAAAGCCCGCCGCCAATTGGTAGGTCTCCACACCCATGTCCAACAGCCGCGGCACGACCGCGAGCGCGTCATTGGCGTGGACCGAGGCCAACACCAGATGGCCGGTCATCGCCGCCTGCACGGCGACGGCCGCCGTTTCCGGATCGCGAATCTCGCCCACCAGGATTACGTCGGGGTCCTGCCGCAGAAATGAGCGCAGGGCGCGGGCGAAGGTCAGGCCGACCTGCGGTGCAACCTGGGTCTGGGTCACGTGCTCGAAATGAAACTCTACGGGATCCTCTATGCTGAGCACCTTTTTGGGCGAGGTCGCGAATGTCTCCAGCAGCGCATAGAGCGTGGTGGTCTTGCCACTGCCGGTCGGGCCGGTGACCAGGAACATGCCGTGCGGGGCGCGCGCCGCCCGCCGCAAAACCGCGACCACCGGGACGTTGAGACCGAGGGCGTCAAGGTCCAGAGGCACACTGGTTCGATCCAGGATGCGAAGGACCGCGGATTCGCCAAACACCGATGGCGAAGTGGCGACCCGCACGTCCACCTGACGCCCGGCGGTGACAAACGTCGTCCGCCCATCCTGCGGCAGGCGTCTCTCTCCCAGATCCAGATTGGCGATCACTTTGACCCGGGAAACCGCCGGCGCCGACAGGTCGGCGGCGGCGGTCCGATAATCGACCAGCCGTCCATCCACCCGTAGGCGAATCCTCAAATCATGGCGGCGGGGTTCGAAGTGGATGTCCGAAGCGCCCGCCGCGATCGCCGCTTCGAAGGCCAGGGCGACCAGGCGGGCGCCCGCCCCTTCGTTGGCGCCGTCCGCGACCTGATCGATCTCGCGCTCCAGGCGGCGCTCATCCGCGCCGATGACGTCCCGATGGGCTTCGAAGAAGGCGAGATCGAAGGCGTTTCGCCAGTCACCCGGTCGGGCCGCCAACACCTCAAGCCGGCGACCGGTGGCGAACACCAGGCCTGTGATGGCCTCTGGGTCGAGGGGGTCGCAGGCTGCGCAAAGCACGGTCTCACCGTCGTCGGACAGCAGCGCCACGCGTGCGCGCCGCAGGAACTCGACCGTCACGCCCAGACTGACCGGATCGATGGCAATGGGATTGCGGGCGGAATCCCAGACGCCACACGCCGTCACGCGGGCATAGAGCCCGGTCAGATCGTCGTCGCTAAGCACCCCCAACTGATTGAGCACTTGTTCGACCGGTTGACCGGTGTGACCGGCCACGAGCTCGGCTCTAACCAGGGCCGCCGGATCAATCCGGCCCTCGGTCCTCAGAGCCGTCAGAACCGCGGTCCGACCTTCCGGGCTCGTGCGCCGCGCCCCTCTGTTCTCTACAGCCATGGCGACGCCTCGCTCGCCATCCCGACGCCCCAACAGGCGAGGGCGATCATCGGGCCGAACGCGATCATGCCATTCCGGGAGGGCGCCGCGTGGTGGGCCGCCAGGCCGAGGACAGCGGCGACGGCAACCGCCCAGGGTGTCGCGGGACCCAGCCAGATCGCCAGGGCGGCGATCAGCTTGATGTCGCCAAGGCCCAGCCCGTTTTCCCCCTTGATCCGCAGAAACCCGCGCCGGGAGAGTTCCAACAGGGAGAAGGTGATGAAGGCCGCCGCCAGGCCCGACAGAAGACCGACCGGCGAGCGCTGGATCGCCAAAGTGGACGCAAGCCCGGCGACCGCCAAGGTCAGGAGATCGGGCAGCCGACGTGTCTTGTAGTCGAAGAGCGCGGCGGCCAACAAAAAAAGGCCCAGCGCCGCCAAAACCAGGGCCCTTGGCATCGGCGCGACGGCCAGAGCCAATGGCACAATACCCGCGCCCGCGACCTCGCCGATCAATTGAGCAGGATCGATCCGCGCGCCGCATGACCGGCAGGCGCCAAGGGCCTGGACGTAGGAGATGATCGGCAGCGTGCGGCTGTAGCCCAGGGCGATGGCGCAGGCGTCGCACCGCGAACGACCGGCCATCCGCCGCTCGCCGCGCGCCAGACGACCGACCGCCGTCGCTGAGAAGCTACCCAGGCAAGCGCCGATCAGACCGCCGACGATCAGGGTGAACGCGGGCGACATCATAGACCGGCGGGCGCCCGAAGATCCCGGTCGACGCCGCCGCCGCCCACGCGGCCGTCGGCGCCCAGGCTCTGGACGTAGAAATTTCGACCGTCTGGGGTTGGCGCATACAGGATGGGCCTGCCCCAGGGGTCATTCAGGGCTTTGGGATCGCGAATATACGGTCCGGTCCAGCCCTCAGGCCCAATGGGTTCGTGCACCAGGGCGGTGAGGCCTTCGGTCGAATTCGGATATCGCCCCACGTCGGATCGGAAGACTTCGACGGCGGAGGCCACGGTGTCGAGTTGAAGCTGGGCCGCCTTGGCGCGCGCCCGACCCAACTGGCCGATCAGACCGGGTGTCAGAACCGCGGCGATCAGCGAGATGATGCCGATGACGACCAGCATCTCGGTAAGCGTATAGCCGCCATCCCGATGTCGCCTCATGACCGCGCGCCGCCTCTCTCGTCCAGAATGCCTCCACAACGATTCGACCCGGCGTCGCCTCTGGCCAAGCGTCGTTCAATCACCCCGGCGGGACGCGACGGGTCGCCGGTGAACCGCACAATGCGGTCGTCAACCCAACCGCCGGACGACGCGCGCAATCGCCAGACCTCACCCAGTCTTGAGGTGGACCGCCCATGACCAGGGACCAAAGTCTTGAACGGGACGAGCGCGGTGGCGCGCCCGTACGGCGAAAGCCATGATCGCGCGCAGCGGCGCCATAGCGGCGCCTCATCGGCATCAGCAACCGCGAAGTCTGACGCCTCGCGCGTCGCCAAGACGTTGAGCCGAGCCCGGAGCTCGCCAGCGTCCGCGACTCCCATCCGCGTCAGGCCGCTGCCGGTCAACGCGTCGACCGAGTCCAGGCCGAGCTTGGACGCCTCGGGTTCGGCGATCACCTCGACCCCGCCGGACTCAGTCACAAGGCTGAAACGCAACGGGCCGCCGGCCCCGTTTGTCAGGACAGTCAGGGCAGCCTGCTCCTGTGCGCCCGCCAGACCGTACTTGGCGACCATGGCCCGGTAGTCCCCCCGGGCCAATCCGAGCGAGCCGGTGCTGACGGCGGTCATCGCGCCGGCGATGATGGCGAGCGCGAGGCTGACCGCCGTCGCGGCCGGCGTCGCGAACCCTGCGTCCGCGCGGTCAAGGCTTGAGGAGTCCACGCCGTTCGATCTCTTTCATATCGTTGAACAGGTCAGCCATCGCACGACCGGAAGACGCTTTGTCGTTGATGATTTTCGCGGTGATCAAAACCACGAGTTCGGTGCGGGCGGCGTTCTTGCCGGCGGACCGGAACAACAGGCCGAGCCCCGGGATCGAGTTCACATAAGGCAGCCCCGACCGATTGTTTGAACGCGAACTGCTGATCAGGCCGCCAATGGCCACCAGCCCTTCGTTTTCCAGGATCAGCGTCGTGTGCAGACGCCGCTGCTGGATGGTGGGTGAATTTATGCTCGAAGAAGAGGTCGGCGTGACCGAGCTGACCTCCTGGTCAATATCCAGATTGATCCGATCGCCGCTGATCCTGGGCGTCACGCTCAGGATTACGCCGGTATTCCGGTAGTCGACCGAGTTGATCACCGGTGAGCCCGGCGAGCTCGTACTTTGCCCGCTCTGTGTGACAACCGGCACCTGGTCGCCGACTTCCAACTGCGCGGAGTGATTGTCGAGCGCCACAATCTTGGGGTTGGACACCACCTCGACGGAGCCCGAGGCCTGAAGCGCATGGATCGCTGCCTGAAGATTCTTGCCCATGAAAGTGACGGAAAACCCTGGCGTTGTGGCGCTCACCTTGCCCGATAGATTGTTAATCGACGAGGCTTGCACCTGGCCGCCGGCCGCGACGAACGACCAGTCGATACCGAAATTGGACTGGTCGCTGAGGGTGACCTCGAGAATCGACGCTTCGATCAGGACCTGGCTCGGCGCGTGATCGATTTCCTCGAGGATTTTTTGAATCTGCACCCAACGGGCCGGTGGGGCGAGGACCAGGACGGTGTTCGACCCCCGGTCAAATCCGATCCGCAAACCATCGGGCGCCACACCATCGCCACCCCCGCCCGGGGCGGCGGTATTAGGCGAGTCGATGGGCCGCGCCGCGCTGGGTTGGACGCCGCCGCCAACACCGTTGGCACGTTCGCTGCCACCGAAGTTCGACAGCGGCGATTGGGAGAACCCCGAGGGTCGGCCACCACCGCCGTCGGCGGCGGTCGGCGGCGCGCGACCGGTCAGCACGCTGAGCAGAGCATTGGTCAGATCCTCGGCCGAGACATTGCGCGGGTGATAGGCGTAAAAGCCGTTGGCGCTCTCTTTTGAAGGCGTATCGAGCTTGGCGACCCAATTGGCGACTTCGTCCAGCGACCTGACGGTCCGGGCAAAGACAAAAAGTCCATTAAGGCGTTTTAGCGGCACTACGGTTACGCCCGACACGGCGCCCGCCAGCAAGACCTTGTCCAGATCCCCGGCCACTGTGTCGGCCTGACCCTGCGAAAGCTCGAAAAATCGGATCTTGGATTCCTCGAGGCCGCTGCGGTCAAAAGTTCGGACCATGTGCAAGGCGGCGTCGAGGTCCGTGGTGTCACCGCCCAGGATCAACAGCCCCTGCTTGTCATCGACATAGACAACCATATCGGCCGGCGCGACGGCCTGAAGCGCTTTGGCGACTTCCGACGGGAGGGCATAGGACAGTGGGACGGCCAGAGTTTCATAGCCCACGCCATGGACGCCGCCAGCCCCCAGCGTCGTCAGTCCACCCGACGTTTTCGCCTTGGCGCGAGGTTCAAGAACCAGCGCGTCGCCCTGGCGAACCATGGCGATATCACTCCCTTTTAGGGCCGCCTCGAAGGCCGCCAGCAGTTGAGCGTTGGTGAGTCGGCGCTCGATGCGAAACGACATTTTTCCAGTGACGGTCGGATCAATCGTGTAAGTCAGACCCAGCGCGACACCAAGGATCTCCTCGGCGACCTGGGCCACATCGGCGTCATGAAACGCAAAGGTATAGGTCGCTGCGACGCTGGTCGCGGGCCTAGCATCCACCGCGCGGCCAACCATGCCGCTCGCCAGAAAGACAACCACGGACAGCCGGGCCAGCCGGCGTCGCAAGCGATCCGTTCGATGCTCTAAGTCTGACAACACGCCCCCGGAACGCTGCACACTAAGCGGAAAGTCTAGCAGGGTTCCGACCGGGGCGAGAGCACCAAACGCCGGTCTCCCCGCAATGCATTGCGCGTCCACTATCGCGCCTTGGACACAGCGGTCGCTGAGGACCGAGGGCCCGCCGCCGGGGCGGCGGGCCGCGACGGCCACAGCAACACATCTTTGAAACCGATCGGAGTGTCCACGACGATTTTCCCGGGATGGACTTCCATGACGGTCACACCATCGCGAGTCATGCCGGCATCCATCCAAACCGCCGGCTTCGCGTCGATGGCCAGCAGCGCCGAGGCGCGGCGCGGCGAGATGGCGAGGCCATCGAGACGCACGACCGGGTCGGCCACCGCGCCCGGCCCGGCGGACAGGGCAAACAGGGGCGCGGCGATGTCGATCACGGCTGGATCCATACCGACGGGCGCCGGCAGGCGCGGAGACGGGTGCGGCCCGGACAGACGGCCCTGAAGGCGTTCTGCCCGTGCGCCGTCGGTAACCGCGCCGCTTGAAGCGAACCAGGCCAGCGACGCCGCGGCCAGTCCGGCGGGGATCGCCGCTAGTACGATGGGCGAGCGGAAGTCGAACAAAAAAAACGTCCCTTGAGCACAAGCCCAGCCAGGGTGGCCTGGCTTCGAAGCTCGACCTTGTCGAGAAAAATCGTCGGATGCAGACGCGACAGGGCGGCCAAATAGCGCACTTCGCCGTCATAGGGGCCGGTGGCCACAATGCGGATGCTCACCGGCGTCAGTCTGGCCGACAGATCGTCCCGCGGCTCCGGCGACAGAAGGATATCGGATGTGCTCACGCCGACGGCCTGAGCGGCGGCGGCCAATTGCGGACGCATGGCGACGGCAG
>JAYUBD010000160.1:0-2214 GCA_043740995.1 Caulobacteraceae bacterium
TGTTCAAAAACCCTGTCGCCCAGTCCCAGCGCCCGCAACCGGACGGGCGTGCCGCGCGCCGCGTGCGCCCGTCGATATCCGCCACGCTCATCACAAAGCCGGGCAACCGACGTCCCGCGAGCGCCAGAGGTCCGGTCGCCGTGTCGGTCACGATACCGGCGCTCTGGGCGCGGGTCAGATGCAGGAGGCTGTGCGGTGTCGCGGCGTCCAGGATGAAATCGCCGGCAATGTCGCCGAACGCGGCGGCGACCACCAGCGCGCCCTTGTCCAGCCAGCACTGGCCGGTGGTCGCCCGGACGGCGTGGGCCAGCCCCCCGCCGGGGACGATTAACAGGCCAAACGCCAGCGCCAACCAACTGATCATACGACGGACGATAGCCAAGCCGGGGCGGCTCGGTGATAAGGCGGCGCGTTGCGGCGGAGGTAAATGATGGCGGGCTGGGTGTTGGGCGTGATCGGCGGCTCCGGTCTCTATGATATTGACGGCCTGGAGGACCCCCGCTGGGTCCAGGTCGACAGCCCGTTCGGCGCGCCGTCCGACGCCCTGCTGATGGGCGACCTGGGGCCGGTGAAGCTGGTTTTCCTGCCCCGGCACGGGCGCGGGCACCCGTTGCCGCCGAGCAGCGTCGATGCCCGCGCCAATATCGACGTGCTCAAACGCGCCGGCTGCACCGATGTGATCTCTCTGTCGGCGGTTGGCTCTCTGCGCGAGGCGCTGGCGCCCGGTGATTTCGTGATCGTCGATCAGTATATCGACCGGACGTTCGCCCGGGAAAAGAGCTTTTTTGGCCCGGGGCTCGCCGCGCATGTGTCGATGGCCGATCCGGTCTGCCCGCGGCTCTCCGCCCTGGCGGCGGCGGCGGCGCGCGCGGCGGGCGCCCGGGTGGTCGAGGGTGGTTGCTATCTCGCCATGGAAGGTCCGCAGTTTTCCACCCGCGCTGAAAGCACCCTCTACCGAAGCTGGGGTTGCGATGTGATCGGCATGACCAACATGCCGGAAGCCAAGCTCGCCCGGGAGGCGGAACTGCCCTACGCCTCGGTGGCCATGGTCACCGACTATGACTGCTGGCGCGAGGACCTCGCTCACGTGGAAGTCGTGCATATCCAGGCCGTGCTCAACACCAATGCCGGGAAGGCCAGGGACCTGATCCGCCGCCTCGCCGGGTCCCTGCCGACCGACCGTGCGTCCTCGCCGATCGACACGTGTCTGGATGGCGCGCTGATCACCGCGAAGTCGGCGCGTGATCCGGCCATGCTCAAACGACTGGCCGCCGTGGCCGGTCGCGCCCTGACCTCGGAGACCGCATGACCCTGCGCGCCAGCATCCGCACCATTCCGGACTATCCCAGGCCGGGGATCCTGTTTCGAGATATCACCACGCTACTGGGTGACGCCCGGGCCTTCCGCCAGGCGGTGGACGCGCTGGTGCAGCCCTTCGCCGGCCTCAAGCTGGACAAGGTGGCCGGCATCGAGGCGCGAGGATTCATTCTGGGCGGCGCCGTCGCCCACCAGCTTTCCGTCGGCTTTATCCCGGTCCGCAAAAAGGGAAAGCTGCCGCATCATACCCGCGCGGTGGAATACGCCCTCGAATATGGCGTCGACACGATTGAAATTCACCTGGACGCCGTCGCGCCGGGCGAGCGGGTGATCCTGGTGGATGATCTGATCGCCACCGGCGGCACCGCCCTGGCGGCGGTCGAGCTGTTACGTCAGGCGGGCGCGGACATTGTCGCCGCCGCCTTCGTGGTCGATCTGCCGGACCTGGGCGGCGCCGACCGTCTGCGCGCCGCCGGGATCGCGGTCTCGACCCTGGTCGCTTTCGAAGGGCATTAGATTGAGGCCGGTCGGCCAAAGGCGCGCGCGCCCTTTGATCGCCGCATGGCCGGGCCAATCTTGATCCCATGACCCCTTCTCCCTCATGGCGCATGTTCCGACGGATGCAGGACAGCATCCTGGCCGTCGCCGGGCTGATCTATGCCGCCGCGGTGGTCTGGGCCTGGCAGGTGCTGCCGGGCGCCGCCGGTCTGAAGCTGCAGCGCACACTCGAATTTCCCGGCCTGTTTTTCGCCGCTTGCCTGGGCCTGGTCATCCTGCTGCCCCAGGCGCGGGCGGCGGTGCTGCGCCATCTGTTGCTCAGTTTCCGCTCCGGCTTTGGTCAGACCGCGATTTCAGTGCTCGCCGGCACGGGCGTATTGATCGTCGTGGCGGGATTCA
>JAYUBD010000161.1:0-2212 GCA_043740995.1 Caulobacteraceae bacterium
GGATTTTCAAGCTGCGGCCCAAGACCGCCGACGGCGTTCCGGTCAGCGGTGGTATCTTTGAAACCATCATCCGCTTCCAGGTGCCCAAGGACAACGGCGAGTGATCAAAGCCTGAATTACGAAAAGAGCCCCCGGACGGAAACGTTCGGGGGCTTTTTCGTTACATGGGGTGGAGGCGCGGGCGCCGCCCCTTGATCGGGGCCGTCTTCGCGATTAAACCCGCCCGTCTTCGACGTGGATACGCCGCCTTAGCTCAGTTGGTTAGAGCGCTAGATTGTGGATCTAGAGGTCCTCGGTTCGAGCCCGAGAGGTGGTACCATCCGAAACTGAAGCCTTTCAGTGGCTTGAGGGAGCTAGGGCGGATACCCTCAGTCGCCAGTTTTGCACTTTTTTTGCACTTCTGGTTTTGCACTTTTTCGGCCACCCCTGCGGCTCTTCGGATACCCTGCGGGTCACGGTCATAGGGTGGGCGGGGCGCTACCCAAGCGTTTGCGTGGCCGGTTGGATCGGGGACAGCGCTTGGCGCGCCAATCCGACCAGATGCTGGTGGTGGGTGAAGAATAGCACCTGGGTCTTTTCGGCGAGCTCGGCCAGCACCCGAAGGCCGGCGGCGGCGCGCTCATCATCGTAGTTGATGAAAAGGTCATCGGCGAGAAACGGCAATTTCGAGCCGGCTTCAACGGCGTCCTCGACGGCGGCCAACCGCAAAGCCAGAAAAAGCTGATCCACTGTACCCTCGCTCATGCCGTCGACCGGCACGACCGAATGGTCGCTCGTCAGTCCGCCGAGGCGGGCCTTGTCGCCGTCATGATCGACAAGGAGTTCGGCGTAATGGCCCAGGGTAAGACGTGACACGTTTTTCAGAGGCGCGCTTCATTGCCTTCTGGGCGGCGGTCACTTGCACATTAACGTCGCGCCGGTGCCGGGCGGCCTCAACTTCGGAGGCTTCGATCGCTGCGGCCGCCTCCAAAAGCTCTCCAAACGCCGTATCCTGATCGACCGGCGCTTCAACGCTCGCCAGGGCAGTCTTTAGGCGCGCCCGGCCGCGCTGGAGTTGGGTCTTGGCGTCCCGTAGAGCCCTCTTGGACGTCCCCCTGTTCGGTCGCCGCCTCCATCGCGCGCCGACGGCGGTCGCACCAGGCGCTGAACGTCGGCGGGAGCATTTGCAGCCCGATGTCTGCCAGCAGCGTCTGCCAGCCATCGGCGACGGCCCGCGCGGCGTCATTGGCCAAAGCCGCGCGCTTTGTTTCGTGGGTGATCGCCAGGGCGTTGTGCTCGATGGTTTCTTGTAGGGCGGCGAGGCGCGCGGACTGCTCGGCCGCCGTGAAACGCTGATCGGCCACGTCAGATGTCCGCACCCCGACAGATCACCACATCACCTAAAATCACCTCTTGCGGAGCGGGGGCCATCCACAGATGCCAATGCCCGCAGATTGGCGCACCGAAACGCTTCAGACCACGTTGGTAGGCCATCGGGTGAAATTCAATGGCTGGCTCCTTTTCGACACCGGCCATGTCCGGGAGGCCATTAACACCGCGCCACACGGGACCAAGGATTGGCGCAAGACGGTCTGGGAAATCCACCCGATCACGGCGATGACCATCGTCCCCTAGCGCCGAGGGGCATGTTCCTACGTAAAGCTGCGACGGTGACGCCCGATGCCATGGAATAGAGCTGCGGCCCCAAAATCGCGCCTGAACCCCCGCTCGATTGTCTTGCTCGCTTTGGCGATCGGCGTCGTGTCCGTTGTCGCCGGCGCGATCGTGTCGTTTGAAGCTGACCGAGCCGATCACGCGAAGGGACGGGCCGTCATTCACGCCTATCAGAAAGCCGGGCTGGATGATGGCGCCGACATCGAGGATGACGGCTTGGCGGACGACGAAGCCGTCGCCGGGGCCATGTGGGCGCGAGGGCATCCTTCGACCGCGCCGGGATCATGTCCAGGCAGCCCGAAGGCGTTTCAACGGGGGTGCGCTGATTGGGAAGTAAAGCGCGCGACGCGCCCCTAGCAGGCGCGGCCTCTTGTTCCTTTCGGCGGCAGGCCACACGCCTGAGCGACGCCTGCAGGGTCATGGTCACAGCGGAGGAGGAAGGAGGGTGAGGCCGGATCGGTCCAGTAGAGCGGGGGAGATCCCAGCTCGGGCCTGAGGATCCCGCGATGCCTAACCCACACACGCTGCGCAAGCAGTCCCTGCAATGCGGCACATGCCA
>JAYUBD010000162.1:0-2210 GCA_043740995.1 Caulobacteraceae bacterium
AGTTGGGCGAGATCGACGCCAAGACGCTCGGCTTCCTTCACCGCCGCGCCGGTGATGTGATGCGCCCGGCGAAATGGTAGATTCAGGTTCCGCACCAACCAGTCGGCCAGGTCGGTCGCCGTGGAAAACCCCGCCCCGGCGGCGGCTTCCATGGTGGCGGTGCGGGGTGTCATATCGCCCACCATGCCGGTCATCGCGGCCAATGACAGATCGAGCGCGTCAAAGGCTTCAAACAAGGGCTCTTTGTCCTCCTGCATGTCCTTGCCATAGGCCAGCGGCAGACCCTTCATCACCACGGTCAGCGCGACCAGGGACCCCAGAATCCGCCCGACCTTGGCCCGCACCAGTTCGGCGGCGTCGGGATTGCGCTTCTGCGGCATGATCGACGAGCCGGTGGTGAAGGCGTCGGACAGGACGATGAAGCCGAATTGCGGGGTCATCCACAGCACGATCTCTTCGGCCAGGCGCGACAGGTGAGTGGCGCAGATAGAGGCCGCCGACAGCGCCTCCAAAGCGAAGTCCCGGGCCGACACGCTGTCCAGCGAATTGGCGGTGGGCCGCGTGAAGCCGAGCGCCCCGGCGGTCATGGCGCGATCAATGGGGAACGAGGTCCCGGCCAGCGCGGCGGCGCCCAGTGGGCATTCATTCATGCGGGTGCGGGCGTCGCGCATCCGCCCGGCATCCCTCGCGAACATCTCGACATAGGCCATCATGTGATGGCCGAACGTCACCGGCTGGGCGGCCTGCATATGGGTAAATCCCGGCATCAGGTCATCGGCATGCGCCTCGGCCTTGGCCAGCAGGGCGCGCTGTAGAGCCTCGATCCGCAGGGTCGCGCGACCGCAGGCCTCGCGCACCCACAGGCGGACGTCCAACGCCACCTGATCGTTGCGTGACCTTGCCGTGTGCAGCCGCCCGGCCGTCGGCCCGATCAGCGCGGTAAGGCGCGCTTCGATATTCATATGGATGTCTTCCAGATCGACGCGGAAGGCGAAGGCGCCGGCGGCGATCTCGGCTTCGATCGTGGTCAGGCCCTGTTGGATCGCCTGAGCGTCCGCGGCGGTGATAATGCCGGTGGCGGCCAACATGGCGGCATGGGCGCGCGATCCGGCCAGATCCTGAGCGGCGAGGCGCTGGTCAAACCCGATCGAGGCATTGATCGCCTGCATGATCTCGGCGGGCTTGGCGGAGAACCGCCCACCCCATACAGAATGTCCGCCGGTCTCGGAGTTATCGTTCATATGGTTCAGATCCTCGCCGCCGCTCGCCGTTTTGTCGCCCTGACCGGTGCGGCGGCGCTCTTATACGGATTAATGGCCTGCTCCAACACGCCCGGCGATCTGAAGCCTCTGGCCAAGGGGGCGATGGCGAAGCTGGTCGTGACCGATCACCCGTCCCCCGCGCCGCTCACCGCCTTCAAGGATGCGGCCGGCAAGACCCACACGCTGGCCGAGTTCAAGGGCAAGGTCGCCATCGTCAACCTGTGGGCCAACTGGTGCGCCCCCTGCAAGGCGGAGATCCCCAGCCTGGCGCGAATGCAGGCCGCCTATGCGGGCCGGTCCGTCGCCATCGTCGCGATCAGCGTCGGCAAAGGCGAGGACGAGACCGCCGGCCGCGCATTCATCGATCGCAACCCGCCGCTGACCTTCTATTCGGAACCCACCTACACCATGGCCTACGCCTTCAAGCCGGTAGTGCAGGATATGCCGACCACCCTGATCTATGATCGCAAAGGCGTCGAGCGGGCAAGGCTGGCGGGCGGCGCCGACTGGTCGAGCGCCGAAGCGCACAGGGTGATCGACTCCTTATTGGCGGGGGGATGAATTTCGTCGAGCTTGAGACCATTGCCGCCCGCGCCTGGCCGGCGGCGCGGGAGGGGGCCATCGGTGGATGGCGGCTCTATGCGTCCGCGGGGTTCTCCGGGCGGATCAATGCCTGTTGGCCGCTGGAGGATCCGGGCCTGCCCATGGCGCAAGCCGTCGAAGCGGTCGAAGCCTGGTACGCGACCCAGGGCTTGCCGCCGCTGTTCAAGATCGTGGGGGACGGCTCGAGCTTGACGAACCATCTTGAGACGCTCGGCTATCGGTCCCGCACTGAAACCTTGATGATGCTGGGCGCGTCCCGCGGCATCGTCGATCCGGAGGTGATCTTGACGGACCGGGTCGGCCCGTCATTTGAGGCCGTGTTCTTGGCCAGCGAGGCCGATCCGG
>JAYUBD010000163.1:0-2205 GCA_043740995.1 Caulobacteraceae bacterium
GAAGAACAGCGCCTGTGGCCGCTGATGGACGAACAGCTGGGCTATTCCACGGAATATCGGCCTGAGCGGGTGATTTTCGCGACCAATGACCATCATTTCGGCCATTACCAACGAATGGCGGCGATGTGCCGCGACATCGGCTATCGCGTCGATGATCTCGATCCACGGCAGGTGCGGGACATGGTTCCCCTGGCTGGCGACACTGTGATTGGCGGCATTCATCTGCGCTTTGGCGGGCAGGCCAACCCGCAACGCACCGTCCAGGCCTATGCCTGGGCCCTGCAAGACCTGGCGGGCCGCATCCTGCAGCACGCGCCGGTGAGCAGGATCCTGACGCGGGGCGGCAAGGTCACCGGCGTCGAGACCAGCCGAGGCTGTTTTGCCTGCGACCATCTGGTGGTGGCCGCCGGCCCGCAGAGCGAAGCGCTGCTGGCTCAGGTCGGCATGCGTCTCCCCCTGGCCTTTGCCCGCGCGGAAATGATCGTCACCGAACCCGCGCCCCTGATGCCGCTGGGCGGCGTCGATGGCAACGGACTTTATGGACGCCAAACGCTTCGCGGCAATCTCGCCTATGGCGGCGGACCGCATGAGTGGATGGATGTGGATGCGGATGGCCCCCACCGCCGTCCTTCGACGCCGCTGCTCCGCAACCTCGCCCGGCGGGTGGCCGAGTTGTTGCCCGGAGCCGCTGATCTGCGCGTCATCCGAAGCTGGGCGGGCGTGGTGGAAAACACCCCTGACGGACGGCCCGTCATTGACCGGCTGGACGATCCCGGCAACCTGACGGTCGCTACCATGAGCGGGGTGGGCTTCGGCCTCTCGCCCGCCAGCGGCCACGCCCTGCGCGACCTGGTCCTGGATGGCCGCTGTTCCTTTGCCGATATCTCGAAGCTGTCGATCAAGCGGTTCGCCGGGCTGGCTGAGGATTGGCGCGAAGCGGCCGGCTGGCGCCCCACAACCCACGCTGAAGGCGTGGCGGCGCTGACCAGGTCATAGTCCAGGCACGGTCGCACGCAGATGGTGCAGCAGGTCGGCGGCGTAGCTGGGCGCCACAAACACCAGGACCTCGTTTTCGTCGATCACGTCATAGCGCACCGCGACATGGTGCAGGACCGTCCCGACCGTGCAGTCGATGGCGAAGGCCGGTGACTCCGCATCGAACACTCCGCCAAACATCAATATCTCGCGCCAGTCACCACGGATCGAGAGGCGATCAAAGCCTCCCGAGAGGTCGGTGGCGGCGCCATCGTCACCCAAGGCCGCCGCCAACAGGGTGAGCCGGGCGTCAAGATCCTCCAGCGGCCCGACCAGCCACCAGACGGTCGGCTCCAGGCGCAGGGCGCGCCACGCACCGTCCAGGGCCGTCGACTGGCCGAGGGCCGGTGGCGCCTGGTTCAGGGCGTCAGCCAAACGCGCGGTCACGGTATCGAAATCGCTCCAAACATCGATCGCGATCAGCGCGGCCGGATCCAGGATCGAGATCGATGTCTCTGACGCTTCACTCGCCATAGCGGGTCCCAGCGGCATCGTAGAACACCGGGGCCGTCAGGCGCACCCGGCCCTGCAGATTCCGCGTCGGCGAAATTACGATCAGTTCGTCGCCCAACCGTTGCGGGCCGCCGCGCACCAGACCCAGACCAATCGCGCCCTCGCCCAGGACGCGCCGACCGGCCGAAGTGACATGACCCTGCGGCGCCTCACCCACCTTGCCGACGAGCATGGCCCCTTCCGGCAGATCGCCGCCAAGCCCTTCCAATCCCACCAGACCGAGCCGGTCGGCGCGCTGGAAATCCGGCCTCTGCAGCGCCGCCCAACCGATGAAACCGCCGGGCCGCAGGCTCTTGCCAAGGCCAAGGTCGAGCGGGCTCATCCGCCCATCGATCTCCGCGCCGACCACCAAATGGCCCTTCTCGATGCGCAGCAGATCCATGGCGTCCAGACCATAGGGTCGGCCGCCGTGCGCCCGCACCCGCGCCAGAAGCGCCGACCACACCGCCGCCACGCCGAATGAGGGGCCATAGATTTCAAAAGCCCGCTCGCCGCTATAGCTGGCGCCCAGCGCCATGACCTCTTGATCCCCGATCATCGCACGACCGCAGGCCATATGATCCGGCGGCGGCATCCCACCCATCGCCTCGGTCAACACGGCGCGCGCCAGCGGTCCGGCGACCGCGATGGCGGCCCAACGCTCCTGCACGGCGGTCA
>JAYUBD010000164.1:0-2198 GCA_043740995.1 Caulobacteraceae bacterium
TGTAACGACCGTTGATCGTGAAGACGTCCTTCCTGGCTCCGGAAAGTTGAAAAGAACCGTCGACCCCGAGATCGGTATAGTGGTCAGTTGATCCGCCGCTATCGACGCGACCGGGATGGATGTGCGTATCCATTCCAAAGGCGCCAAGCTCAAAGTTATGGTCACCATAGTTTTTCTGGTAGGCAACTCTGGCATAGGGCGCGATCCCGGCGATCGAGCGGGGGCTGAACGGATCACTGCCGGCGTGGGTCAGGAACCCGGCCCCCGGCGACCGGTAGCGGCCAAACGGGATGAGTTGCGGACCGAACCCGCCGACATGGCAGGCGTTGCACGACTGCCCGGTTTGAACAGCGAAGCTGGGGACCGCGGCGGCGCTCGTCGCGCCGAGCCCAACGATCAGACTTCCAACAGACGCCAGGCAGGCGATGCCCTTCCGATAGCGAATTAACGCCTGCATCGGATCGACACTCAGGCCTTTGCGGGGGCGTAGAGGCTGCACCAGCCGGCCGGTGCGATGATGCCGGCCACCACCTTGCAGCCGGCCGGCGGCTGCCATTGGACGCAGCCGTCGCAACGTTGTTTGCCCTTGGGCTTGTCCTGATAAGCGGCGTCCGCCTTGGCCAATTTGACCTGAGCCGCTCGCGCCTTTTGCGACATCGCCGCGCCCACAACGCCTGTCGCGCCCGCCAGTAGCGCGATGTTCAAGAGTTCCCGGCGGGAGCGCGCCGACTTCGGCGGGAGGCTGGAGCTTGTCATAGTGAGTCTTCCTGTTTGGTCGCGACCGGCGCTGAGTCGGCATCATGGCGGTGACAAACACCCGCGCCAGCTTCGGAAACTACCTAATCGGCAGTTCCGGAGGCTTGCGCGCTTAGGTTGACCCGCTCTTTCTCGCGCCCCCGCGAAGGCGGCGGGTCAGCACCCGCGCCAGACAAACCGACGTCATTTGGCGCCCGCCCGCGTGGCGGCGAGGGCCAGGCGGGCAAGGCCGGGCAGGGATTTGGCGCCGGTCTTGATCATGATCGAAGCGCGGTGATTTTCGACCGTGCGTTGGCTGATGCCCAGATCGAGGGCGATATTTTTGCTCATCTCCCCCGCGAGCACCCGGTCCATGACTTCCCTCTGGCGGGCCGTGAGCGTGGCGAGGCGATCCGACGCGGCCCGTCGCCGCTCGGAGATTTCTCCCGCCTCGTGCGATTGCTCCAGGGCCAGGCTGATACTGGCCAGCAGGTCTTCGCCGCTGATGGGCTTTTCGATGAAGTCGCGCGCGCCGGCCTTCATGGCCGCCACCACCATGGGCACGTCGCTGGCGCCGGTGATCACGATCGCCGGCAAACCATCGCCCTGCAGGCGAAGTCGTTCCAACAGGGCCACGCCGTTCAGACCGGGAAGATGGGCGTCGACCAGCAGGCAACCCTGGGCGCCGGGTCGGTAGGCGGCGAGGAAGGCCTCGCTGCTGTCATAGGCTTCGGCGACGCGACCCTCCGCCGTCAGCACACTGAGGATGGCATCGCGTACATGAGCGTCATCCTCGACAATGTAGATGACGGGTTGTGTGGCGGGCAGCAGGCTTCGCGATGTGACGGCCGTTTGCACAAGGGGGGGCCGGGTTCTGTCGGCGTCCGCGAGGAGATGTTGAATGAGTGAGGACAAGTCGTCGGCCTGGACGGGCTTGTTCAGCTGTACGTAATCGCGCCGGGCGATCTCCCGCAAAGTCTCGATCGAAATGTCGCCGGTGAGCATGATGACCGGCACGTCGCGGCCCATCCGTTCGCGGACCGCGGCGGCGACCGCGAGTCCGTCCATACCGCCCGGCAGGTTATAATCGGCCAGGATGAGATCGGGCTGATCACGGGCGCCCTTCAACAGTTCCAGCGCGGCCTTGCCATCGCCGGCCGACATCACCTGATGTCCCTCTTTCCGCAGGAGAAGGCCCAGCAGGTCCCGAACGTCCGGATCATCCTCGATCACCATGATCGATTCATGCCGGAGAACCGCCATGCCGGCTGGGTGCGAAGATGGCTCTTGTCCGCCTGAAGATTCCGGTTTCGCCTCTCGCCGCGTCATCGGGACTTCGACAGAGAACACCGACCCGACGCCCACACGGGAGTGAACCTCGATGGAACGCCCAAGCAGGTCGGCGATACGCTTGACGATCGAAAGGCCAAGCCCCAGCCCTCGGCTGCGTTCCCGCGCCGCAT
>JAYUBD010000165.1:0-7346 GCA_043740995.1 Caulobacteraceae bacterium
GCGGATCAAAGGCGTCGATCGCCGGAGCGTCATCGGAAGGCGCCATCGGTTAAGTCTCTCCAGGAAATGGGCGCGGGATCCCGGTTGCGCCGGGGCGTAACGTCTCAGCATGGCCCGGGTTTCAGGTGGTAGCACGAAATATCGGATCAAGGTTCCGACCCGCCGAGGGCGAATCGCTGATAAGGCTATGACATGACCAAGGCCGCTCAAGCCTCCCTGTTCGACGACGCCCTCGCCCCTCCGCCCCTTTCGGGACCGGTTGCGTTGGTCGTGGCGCGCGCGGCCGACCCGGCGGGCTACTCCGCTAAGGACATCGAGGTTCTGGAAGGCTTGGAGCCGGTGCGCATGCGCCCCGGCATGTATATCGGCGGTGTCGATGAACGCGCCCTGCACCATCTGTTCGCGGAGGTCTTGGACAATGCGATGGACGAGGCCGTTGCGGGCCACGCGCGGGTCATTGAGGTTTCCCTCGATGCCGACGGCGCGCTGACGGTCAAGGACGATGGTCGCGGCATGCCGGTCGATCCCCACCCGAAATTCCCCGGCAAATCGGCGCTGGAAGTGATCATGACGGTCCTTCACTCCGGCGGGAAATTCTCTGGGAAGGCCTATGAGACGTCGGGCGGCCTGCACGGCGTGGGCGTCTCCGTGGTCAACGCTCTTTCAGCCCGCCTGGACATCACGGTTTGGAAAGACGGCTTTGAGTGGCGGCAAAGCTTTTCCCAGGGGAAGCCGCGCTCCAAACTCGAACAGCTCGCGCCAAGCCGCAAGCGCGGAACCGCCGTTACGTTCAGCCCTGACCCGATGATTTTCGGACAGAACGTGGCCTTCCGTCCCGCCCGTCTCTATCGCATGGCCAGGTCCAAGGCCTATCTGTTCAGGGGCGTCGAAATTCGCTGGCGTTGCGCCGCCGAGCGCATCGCCGATCAGACCCCGGCGGAGGCGACATTCAGATTTCCGGGCGGTCTGGCCGACTATCTGGCCGAAACGCTGCAGAGCGCCGAGACCGTCACACCGGCGCCTTTCACGGGGCGAATTGAGCGAACCGGCGAAGCCGGCGCCGTTGAGTGGGCGGTCGCCTGGACGCCGGCGGGCTTTGGCGACGCCGACGGCTTTATGCGGTCTTATTGCAATACCGTCCCGACCCCTGAAGGGGGCACCCACGAGGCGGGCCTGCGCGCCGTCCTCACCCGGGGTCTCAAGAACTGGGCGGAACTCACCAACGAAAAACGTGGCGCCCTGATCACGGCCGACGATATCATCGTCCAGGCCGGCGCCCTGATCAGCGTCTTTGTTCGCAATCCCGAATTTCAGGGTCAGACCAAGGAGCGCCTTTCGTCAATTGATGCGCAACGCCTGGTCGAAGCCGCGCTGCGCGATCCCTTCGACCACTGGCTGACGGCGCAACCCAAGGCCGCCAGCGCCCTGCTGGCCTTCGTGATCGACCGAACGGAAGAGCGGTTGAAGCGCCGCAAGGACAAAGAGGTCGCGCGCGCATCGGCGACGCGCAAGCTGCGCCTGCCCGGCAAGCTTGCCGACTGCTCCGGCCAGGCCGCCGACGGCACGGAAATCTTCATCGTCGAGGGCGACAGCGCCGGCGGTTCCGCGAAGCAGGCGCGCGACCGGCGCACGCAGGCAATACTGCCCTTGCGGGGCAAGATTCTCAATGTCGCGTCGGCGACGGCGGACAAGTTGGGGGGCAATAAGGAACTCGCCGATTTGATGCTGGCTCTGGGTGTGGCCGGCGGCTCTCGGTACCGGGAAGACGACCTCCGCTATGAGCGCATCATCATCATGACCGACGCCGACGTTGATGGCGCCCACATTGCATCGCTGCTGATGACCTTCTTCTGGCGCACCATGCCGGACATGATCAGGGCCGGTCGACTCTACCTCGCTCTGCCCCCACTCTATCGGATGAGTCATGGCGGAAAGACCGAATACGCGCGGGACGATGCTCATAAAGCGCAACTGCTCGCCACCACATTCAAGGGCAAGAAGCCGGATATTGGTCGGTTCAAGGGCCTGGGAGAGATGATGCCGGCCCAGCTTAAGCAAACCACCATGGATCCCAAAACCCGCACCCTGGCGCGCGTCAGCGTACCGCGGGGTGAGGAGCCGGTAGAGGCGCTCGTGGAAACCTTGATGGGCCGCAAGCCCGAGTTGCGATTCCGTTTCATCACCGAGAACGCCGAGTTCGCGGCGGCGGACGTCGATGTCTAGCCGCATCCCCTTGACCCGTGCGGCGCACGTTATTGACTTGAGCCACACAGGCTCTATTGTCGCCGGAGCCCGAGCCTCGGTTCCGAGCGCGCATGTTTCGCACCGGTTCACCCCACGCTCGTCGCACTTCAAGGCATGACAGATTTCTCAGAACTGGGGCTGAGCGCCCCGACCCTTCGAGCCGTCGCCGATACCGGCTACACGGTAGCGACCCCAATCCAGGCTCAGGCCATCCCGATCGCCCTCTCCGGTCGGGACGTGCTGGGCATCGCCCAAACCGGCACCGGCAAGACGGCGGCCTTTACCCTGCCGATGATTGATCGGCTGGCGGCCGGTCGGTCAAAGGCCCGCATGCCGCGATCCCTGGTCATCGCCCCGACACGGGAGCTGGCTGATCAGGTCGCCCAGGCATTCGATAAATATTCCAAGGGTCAGAAGCTTTCATGGGCTCTGCTGATTGGCGGCGTGTCGTTCGGCGATCAGGAGATGAAACTTGACCGGGGCGTCGATGTTCTCATCGCGACACCCGGTCGCCTGCTTGACCATTTTGAGCGCGGCAAGTTGCTGCTGACCGGTGTGCAGATCATGGTCGTCGATGAGGCCGACCGCATGCTCGACATGGGCTTCATTCCGGATATCGAGCGCATTTTCAAAATGACGCCCGCCAAGAAACAGACCCTGTTCTTTTCGGCGACCATGCCTCCGGAAATCACCCGGCTGACCAAGCAATTTCTCAACGATCCGGTGCGGATTGAGGCCTCTCGGCCCGCCACGGCCGGCGAGAACATCATTCAACATCTCGTGCGAATTCCCTCCTCGGATCCGGGAACCAAACGACTGGCCCTGCGAACCCTTGTGGGCGCCGCCGACGTGAAGAACGGCATCGTCTTTTGCAATCGCAAGAGCGAGGTCGATGTCGTCGCTAAATCATTGAGAAAACACGGTTTTGACGCCAGCCCGATTCATGGCGACCTTGACCAAAGCATGCGCATGAAAACGCTCGACGCCTTCCGCAAAGGTGATTTGAAGCTCCTGGTCGCCTCCGATGTCGCTGCCCGGGGCCTCGACATTCCGGACGTCAGCCACGTCTTCAACTACGACGTGCCGCACCACGCCGATGACTATGTCCACCGTATAGGCCGCACCGGTCGAGCTGGACGATCCGGCGCGACCTATATGATCATCACGCCGGCCGACAGTCGATCCCTCGACAAGGTTCTCAAGCTGACCGGCCAGGCGCCCTCCGAAGTGACCTTGGATGTCGATTGGAGCACGGCCTCTACCGACACCCGCGCCAAGGGCGATCGCAAGGGCAGACCGGTCAGAAGTGAGAGCGGTCGCGATCGGTCGCGCGGCAGACCGGAGTCCGAGACCAGCGTGGTGTCCATGGAGCCCCTGGTTCCAAAACCCGCCGCGATGATTGCGCCGGCGGTTGAACCCATCAAGGCGGCGGCCGCCCCGCCGGTCGCTGAGCCCATCGGGCGCGCGCCGCGTGAACGACGTCAACGCCAGCGGTCGGTCGTCGAAATAGCGCCGGTCGTCCAGGTCCCCGATCGGAGTCGCGGCGTGCAGCCGGTCGCCTCGCGCGACGACGGTGACCAACGGGTGGTTGGTTTCGGCGCGGACCTGCCGGCCTTTCTCAGCCGTCCGATCCCGCTTCCCAAGGCCGCCGCCAAGGAAGACGTCTAGCAGCAGGCGCATCTTGCGACAGTGAAGCGGCACGATCCGACTTAACCAACGCCCGCTCTGTAAAGACGCTTGGTACTGGTTCAGCGAAATAGCCGACCAGTCAGTCCAGCTCGGCGGGCTTGATCGTGACGCTCTCGCCGCAACCGCAGGCGTCGGTCTGGTTGGGGTTGCGGAATACGAACTTCGACGACAACCGGGTCACCTCATAGTCGATCTGAGTGCCGATCAAGAACAGCACCGCCTTGGGCTCGATCAGGATAGTGACCCCCTTTTCTTCGACGATCTCGTCCAGCGGCTCGGACGTCTCGGCATAGTCGAGGATGTATTCCGATCCGGCGCAGCCGCCGTTTTTCACGCCGACGCGCAGGCCGGCATAAGGCTTTTCGGCCTTGGCCATGATCTCGCGAACCCGCTCGGCGGCGGCATCCGACAAGGTGACGACCTTGGGGCGTGGGCGGCGTACGCGCGGTTGGACGGCGATTTCCATGGTCTAAAACATGTTCAATTCAAGTTTGGCTTCGTCGGACATCAACGAAGGATCCCAAGGGGGCTCGAAAACCAGATTTACCTTGCACCTGGTCACTTCCGGGATGGTCAGCACGGCATCGCGCACCCATTCCGGCATTTCCCCGGCCACGGGGCAACCGGGCGCGGTCAAGGTCATGTCGATCACCACGGCCTTCTCGTCCGAAACATCGACCTTATAGATAAGACCTAGCTCATAGATATCGACCGGGATTTCCGGGTCAAAGACGGTCTTAAGTTTTTCAATCAGTTGATCGGTCAGGACATCGAGCTCTCCTTGCGAGAGCGCGGAGTCGGGCGGTTGGGGGCTTGCGTCGTCCATCAGGTGAAAAAGGTCCGGGTCTTGGTCAGGGCATCGACAAAGGCGTCGGCGTCCTCAACGGTGTTATATAGGGCGAATGACGCGCGCGCGCTCGAGGTCACGCCAAAACGTCGCATCAGAGGCTCGGCGCAATGGGCTCCGGCGCGCACGGCGACACCATAGCGATCGAGAATTTGGGCGACATCGTGGGCATGGGCGCCCGCCATGTTAAAGGCGAAGATCGCCCCCTTGCCCGGTGCGCTCCCCAATTCGGTGAGCCAGTTCGCGCCGTTCAGGCGCGTCTTGACGCGATCATAGAGCGCGCGTTCATGCGCGGCGATCGCCGGGCGGTCGAGGGTTTGCAACCAGTCGATCGCCGCGGCGAGACCGATCGCTTCCAGAATCGCCGGCGTCCCCGCTTCAAAGCGATGCGGCGGGTCGGCATAGGTCACGGCATCCAGGGTCACCGTCGCGATCATCTCTCCACCGCCCTGATAGGGCGGCAGATCGGCCAACCGGTCGGCCTTGCCGTAAAGGACGCCGATACCGGTGGGTCCATAGAGTTTATGGCTTGAAAACACGTAGAAGTCGGTGTCCAGGGCCTGCACATCCACACTCTGGTGAACCACCGCCTGCGCGCCATCGATCAACACCAGACTTCCCGCCGCATGCGCCTCGGCGATGATCTCCGCCACCGGATTGACCGTGCCCAACACGTTAGACATGTGGCTGACCGCGACCATTCGGGTCGCCGGTCCCAGCAAGGCGCGGAACGCGGCCATATCCAGCATCCCCTCGTCGGTGACCGGAATGAACCGCAGAACGATTCCGCCGCGTTCTCTCAGAAAATGCCAGGGTACGATGTTGGCATGGTGCTCCATCTCCGAAAGCAGGATCTCATCGCCCGGCCGCAGCGAGCGGCCGAACGACGACGCCACCAGGTTGATGGCTTCGGTCGCGCCCTTGGTGAAGACGATCTCAGACGCGCTGGCGGCATTCAGGAACCCGCGCACGGTCTCGCGGGCGCCCTCATAGGCTTCGGTGGTCTCGTTGGCCAAGGTGTGCAGGCCGCGGTGGACATTGGCATAGGCCGTTTCGCTGGCCCGCGTCATCGCCGCCATGACCAGGCTCGGCTTCTGCGCGGAGGCGGCGCTGTCGAGATAGACCAGTGGATGGCCGTTGACCTGGCGTTGCAGAATGGGGAATCCCGAACGGGCGGCCGCGACATCGAAACTCACGCGACGGCTCCAAGCTGGTCGTCGAGCCAGGCCATCGCCACCGCGCGGGCGCCATGATGGTCGATCCGGCCAACCACTTCATCCACGAAGGCGCGGGTCAACATGGCGCGCGCGGCATCGGCGGGAATGCCCCGCGCCTGGGCATAGAACATCGATTCTTCGTCCAGGGCGCCCACCGTATTGCCGTGTGCGCACGACACGTCGTCGGCATGGATTTCCAGTTCAGGTTTCGCATCCACCTCGGCGCGATCCGAAAGCAAAAGCGCATGATGCCCCATCCGCGCATCGGTGCGGTCCGCACCCGGACGCACCACGATCCTGCCCTGAAAAACCCCGCGTCCCTGACCGTCCACCACGCCCTTGATCAGTTGGTTGGTCGTCCCGTCCACGCCCGTATGCGTCACCACCGTGGTGATGTCGGCATGGCGTTGCTCGGCCAACAGATACACCCCGTCCAGTCGCGCGCGCGCGCCGCCGCCGGGATGCGACACCTGGGTCTCCTGCCGCTGGCGCCGCGCGCCGGTCGTCAGGACCGTCTGCCCAAAGTCGGCGCGCCGCGCCAGCGCGATCTTCGCGGACGAAACCGAGACCGCCAAGGCCGAATCATCGGCAATCACCACCCGCTCCAGCCCGGCGTCGTCGGCCAGGCTGATGTCGAGCATCGCTTCGACCACATAGGCCGATCCCGCGCCCTCATAGCTTTCCAGAAGCACCAGACGTCCCCCCGCCTCCACCTCGATGTCGAACCGGGCGGCATGGGCGCCGGCATCGACGGTGGCGATGAAGCGAAGCCGCAGCACCTGGGTTGCGCCGGCCGGCGTCCGCCAACTGGTCGGCCCCCGACCATTGACGATGGCGACCTCCGCATCGCCAAGCCGGGCAAAGGGTCCGGGTCCAGCGGGTTCGACGGATGCCGGAGACGCGGTCGGCAAGACCCGGACCAGGCCGCGAATATCCGTCCAGCGCCAGTCCTCGTCGCGTCGCGATGGCAGCGCGGTCAGATCTCCGGTTTCTATGGCGCGGGCAAGGCTCACGCAGCGACCCTGGCATATTTGTCATAACCGTCGCGTTCGAGCTCGTGGGCAAGCTCGGGCGGACCCGAGGCGACGATCCGACCGCCGGCCAGCACATGCACGCGATCGGGGCGAATATAGTCCAACAGGCGCTGATAGTGCGTGATTACCAGCATGGATCGCTCGGGCGAGCGCATGGCGTTCACCCCCTCCGAGACAATTCGCAGGGCATCGATATCCAGGCCGGAATCGGTTTCGTCCAAAATCGCCAACTTGGGGGAAAGCACAGACATTTGAAGAATTTCCATGCGTTTCTTCTCCCCGCCTGAAAAACCGACATTCAAGGCGCGCTTCAGC
>JAYUBD010000166.1:0-2187 GCA_043740995.1 Caulobacteraceae bacterium
ATCAGTTCGATCAGCATCAAAAAGGCCGCCATGCCCCAGTGGACGCCCGACGGCCAGAACAACTTGAAAAAGCCGAGACCGTTGCGCGCGAAGCCTACCACCAGCACGGTGACGAAGGTCATCACCGCCAGAGCGGCGGTGACCGCCAGCTGTGAGGTGACGGTGAATCCGCCGGGCGCGAGGCCCAGGATATTCATGGTCGCGATGAACAGGAACAGGGTGAACACGAAGGGCAGGAACGGCCGACCGCGATCGCCGATGATGCCGCCGGTCAAGGCGCCATCCACCATACCGTACAGCATTTCCGCGACGGCCTGCATGCGCCCGGGCACGATCTCACGGCGCGCGGCGCTGAAGAAGAACAGGCTGATCAGGCCGGCGGCGACCAGCATGAAGAAGACGGAGTTGGTGATCGACATGTCGAGCCCGCCCACGCCCGGAATCAGGACGGGGGGCAGATCCACGATCTTGTGGACCAAAAACTGTTCCATCGGCTCGATTGCGGCCATTAGTGCTCTTTAAACCCTCACGCTTCGTCGTCATCGTCTGACGCCGGATGGACCGGCCCCAGTTTCGCTTCCGCCCTCGCCCCGATGCGAGACGCGGTTCGGACCGTCGAATAGATCGACAAGCCGGCGCCGATCAGCAGTCCGCCCACCACGCCCCACGGGCCTGTATGGGCGAAATGATCGACCAGCCATCCCAGGCCAATCCCCCCAAGCACACCGCCGAGCATCTGGCCCAGAAGGCGATAACCGTCGCCGGCCTCGCCGCCCAATCCGGTGGATGGCGCCTTGCGTCGCCCGGCCTCGAACGCTTCGAGGTCTCGGTCGAGGCGACCCAGTGGGTCTTTGCCGCCTCCGGGGCTTTGTGGTGGTTCAGTCGGCGTTGGCATGGTCGTTAAAGGATCTCTAAAAACCGACCCGATTTCGCCCCTGACGCAGCCCGGCCAAGTCGCGGCGGAACCTATACAGACGGGTGCGGTGCGTCAAGACTGCTGGCATGATAGCTAATAGTCTGATTCATTGAGCAAAATGGACGTGGTGGGCCGAAAGCCGGTTCGGGCCTGGTCGCCACCAAGCGTTAGCGGGCCGCTGGCGACCCGAGGAGCCTCCACCGCTCGCAACGCGCCGCCGGGCGATGGCGTCAGCAGCGTGGCGGCGGGCGCTGCGCCGGTCAGCCAGGCCGACCAGTCGCCGCGCTCCAGGACGACGATCTGGCGATCATGGACCGGCGCGACGTCCGGACCGGGCGCCACGGTCAGCATGGCGAAGGCCGGCACGGTCTCGCCGCCATCCTTTCCGCGCCCGACAATGCCGGCGATGCAGAACCAATCCTCGCCGGTCTTGGTGAACCGCCAACGGGTCTTGGGGCTTTTCGCGCCGGTGAACTCATAGAAGTGCGAGGCCGGGATCAGGCAGCGCCCGTGACTGAAACCGCGGCCTTCGCCGCGCATATTGATGAGTGGTGGTCGCTTGGGCGCCGCCGGCTGCAAGCCCCAGCGCAACATCTCCAAACGCCCGCCGCCCGCCGCGTCGGCGCGGATGACAGGCGCCCGCTCAGTGGGCCAGATCTCGTCGCGCGGTTCAAAGTTTGGCGCGCCGTCCGGAAACGACAGCGGAATGTGCAGTTCGCTGAAGGCTTCGACAAACAGCTGAAACGGAATGTCGATGCCGTAATCATTGCACATGGGCTGATCCTCCACGCTCCACGGAGATCGATGCCGGGCGGCCGGCTATTGCGCGGCCAGAACTTCCGCCTGGCCGAGATCCACCGAAACCAACTGCGAAATCCCCCGCTCGCGCATGGTCACCCCGAACAAGCGGTCCATTCGCGACATGGTCAGCGGGTTGTGGGTGATGGTGATGAAGCGGGTCGAGGCCCGCTGGCGCATTTCGGCCAGCAGATTGCAGAAGCGCTCGACATTGGCGTCATCGAGCGGGGCGTCCACCTCGTCGAGCACGCAGATCGGGGCGGGGTTGGCCAGAAACACCGCGAAGATCAGGGCGACGGCGGTCAGGGCCTGCTCGCCTCCACTCATCAGGCTCATCACCGCCATGCGCTTGCCTGGCGGGCAGGCGAAGATTTCGAGGCCTGCTTCCAGGGGATCTTCGGACTCCACCAAGCGAAGCTCCGCCGCGCCGCCCTGAAAGAGCGTGGTGAACAGGTCGCGAAAATGCGCGTCGA
>JAYUBD010000167.1:0-7328 GCA_043740995.1 Caulobacteraceae bacterium
GCCCCCCTGCAGGGGATCATGCCCGCCCGGAGGATCCACGAGCCGCGGGCGATACAGACGGACCCCCTTGGCGTCGAACAGCCGCCATTGGCCGTCCACCGGTCCTTGCAGGCGTTGAGCCGCGGCGACGGATTGACTGATCCTCGCCTCGAACGTCGCATCGCCTGCCAATTCGCCTGGCGGACCCGCGGACAGGAGGGCGGCAAGGGCGAGACCGGCGGCGATCACCGGCCCGAGGCGGCGATCGCCTCGGCGATGGCCACCCATTTCAGCGCCTGATCCCGGTGCAGATGCTCAGCCAGCCGGCCTTCAACCCGCAAGGCTCCTTTCCCAAGGTTTTCGGGCGCGTCGAACGCAGCGATAACCGACCGCCCCCACGCCACGTCGCCCGGGTCGGGGGCGAACAGCCGATTGGCGATCGCCAGATGGCTTGGATGGATCAGCGACTTGCCGTCGAAGCCGAACGCCACGCCCTGCCGGCAGACCGCGTCCAGCGCCTCGAGATCATCGATCTCATTGTGCACGCCGTCCAGAACAGCCAGATCGTGCGCCCGGGCCGCCATCACGGCGAGCGAGAGGGCCGCCTGAAACGGCGCGCGGTCGGGGGTCTGTCGGGCGCCCATTTCCCGGGCCAGATCATTGACGCCCATCACCAGTCCGGCCAGCCGACCCGCCCCGGCGCCGGCGATCGCGTCCAGGGCGAAAATGGACTGCACCGTTTCGATCATCACCCACAACCGGGTGCGCGGCGGCGCGGCGAGCAGGCTCCACTCGCAGGCCGCGACATCGGCGGCGCTGCGGATCTTGGGCGCGAGCACGGCGTCTGGCCCGGCGGTCGCCGCGGCGACCATGTCCGCCGCTCCCCACGGCGTGTCCAGGCCGTTCACCCGGATCACCACTTCGCGCGTCCCAAAGCCGCCGGTTGTCACCGCCGCGCACGCGGCCACGCGGGCCGCGACCTTGTTCTCCGGCAACACGGCGTCTTCCAGATCCAGAACCACGACGTCGCAATCCAGGGACCGCGCCTTTTCCACCGCCCGCGGGTTTGATGCCGGCATGTAGAGGGCGCTGCGGCGCGGGCGATTGAGGGGGGGCATGGCGGCGAACTCCGTAACGGGGCGGTCCATGTTTGTCATAAGCCAAGGCCATGAGCATCCGTTACGAAGAATCGGCGCGAAACGTTCTGGGCGGCGCGCTGATCCCGTGTTCGCTGGATCCGCTCACCGGCCTTTACCGCAACGGCTGTTGCGAGACCGGCGCGGAGGATGCCGGCTGCATAAGGTGTGCGCGGTGTTGACCGCCGAATTTCCGCGGTTCTCCCTGCGGGTCGGAAATGACCTGTCAACGCCCCACGCGGAATTCGACTTTCCAGGCCTGAACCCCGGCGACCGCTGGCGCCCGTGCGCGCCGCGCTGGAAGGAGGCCCTGGACGCCGGCGCGGCGCCCCGCGTCGTGCTGGACGCGACGCATGAGGAGGTGTTGGCGATTACCACGTTGGGGGTGCTGAAGGATTATGCTGCGTAGGGTTGGGGGTGCGGACCCGACAGCGCGCGGCGGGCCGCCCGATTTTTGGTAGGCGGGGTGGGTTTGCGGACGGGTGGGCGGCGATCGTGGAAGATCGCCCTATCGGGAGGTTCGGCGCGGCGGTCCATTCGCCGTCGGGTCGCAGAAGATGGTGACCACTCGGCAGCCGCCACTGCATAGCGAATATCAACCCCTGCCCATCGAAAAGACTGGCTCGAAGCAACCAAGGATGAGGCGCTTCGCGTCGAACGGCGGCGCCCCGGACGTATCCATACGCTCGTCCTGGTGCATCTTCGCCTCGGCGATATCGAAGCTGGCCTTGTCTGGCCAGATCTGCCACGTGAAGACGATCTTCTCGCCGTTTTTCGCGGCGACAGCGCGCCGGAAGTCAGTCTGTTTGCCGTCCGGAACGAACGCCTCCCAACTCTCGACGATCTCCAGGCATCCATAGTCCTTGAAGATTTGCGCGCTGTTCTCGGCCCATTTGCGATAGGCCTCCATGTTTTCCTCGGGCACAGGGATTACGAGGCCGGCGACGTACATGGTTCAGGCTCCTGCGGACTGCTCGCGCACCAACTGGGCGGCGTGGTTATTCGACTATGGCACAGACCGCTTCCGAGACATGGGTGCGGGGCCTTCAGCTGTTCGCTGGCGCTGCCAATCCATAGGCGCGCTCCAGCCGATAGCTGGCCGCTTCCGCGCCGCGCCGGCTCGAATAGAGACCGAAGGTTTCGACGCGGAAGGCCGGCGGACGGGCCAGACTGTTGGCCTGGATCCAGGCGGCGATCCGGGCCTCCGGCGCGTCCGCCACATAGGCCAGCGTGATATGGGGTCGCCAGGCGCGGCGATCGACCCGCAGGCCGGCCCGGCGGGCGGCTGTCACGCAGCGGGATCGCAATCGGGTCAGCGCATGGTTGGCGTCGACGCCCGCCCAGAGGCTGCGGGGGCCGGCGGGGCCATCGAAGACGCCGACCCCGGAAAGCCCGATCTCAAACGACGGGAGGGTGATGGCGCCCAGCTCGGAATCGAAATCCTCGGCGGCGGTCTCGGAAATCTCACCGGCGAAATACAACGTCACATGAAGGTTTTCGCGGGGACCCCACCGTACGCCCGGCAGACCCTCGCAAAGCGCGACGAGGACCCGAGCCGTGGGTTCAGGGATGGCGATGGCCACGAACAGGCGCAGCATCACCGTTCCCCGAGACGGGGCGCCAGGAAGCGCGCCAGCCTGTCGGCAATGATATCGACACCCAAGGCGTTGGGGTGGATGCCATCGGCTTGCCGGCGCCCCTGCCCCACCCCCGCCAGCAGGTCCGGATACAGGGGAGCGCCGCCCGCCGCGGCGGCCTGCGCGAACAGGGCGTTGAAGTCGCGGGCATAGCCGGCGCCGATGGCGGCGGGGGCCGTGATGCCAACCAACACCACCGCGATCCGCCGCGCCTTTAGGCGTCGGATGATCCTGATCAGATTGGCTTTCGTCGCGGCCGGTTCGAGACCCCGCAGCAAATCATTGCCGCCCAGTTCGACCAGGCACAGCGTGGTGTCCGGCTGCACCGAGAAATCCACCCGCGCCAGCCCCCCCGCCGTGGTGTCGCCCGACACGGCGGCCCCGCGGACGACCACCTGGATGCCAAGGCGCGCCAGAGCCGCGTGCAGCCGCGCGGGCAAACCCGCGGCGGCCGGCAGCCCGTAGCCGGCGGTGATCGAGTCTCCCAAAATGGTCAGGATCGGCGCCGGCCTGGCGCCGGCCTGACTCAAGGCTCCGGCCAGCAGGCCGAGCGACGCCATCCGCCGGGTCAGGCTTTGGGGTGGCGCGCGTTCGTGGGGTGTGCTGACCATGTCGGCATCCTATGTAGACGCAACGCCGATCGTCTCAAGGCCTGGAACCGCTGATGCACGACCCCCGCGGGCGCGAACCGCTGCTAAGCCTGCGGGGCGTGTCGCTCACGCTGCCTTCGTCGGCGGGACCCGTTCGCATCCTGCGCGGCCTGGATTTCGAGGTGGCGGCGGGCGATCGGGTCGCCATTGTCGGGCCGTCGGGGTGCGGGAAATCGACGTTGATCGCCGTGGCCGCCGGGCTTGAGCGGCCCAGCGAGGGCGAGGTCCGGCTGTTTGGCCGCGACCTGGCGGCGCTGAGCGAAGATGGCCGGGCGCGGCTGCGCCGGGGGCGGGTGGCGCTGATTTTTCAATCTTTCCACCTATTGTCCAACATGACGGCGGAGGAGAATGTGGCCGCTCCGTTGGAGATCGCTGGTCAAAATGGGGCCGGAACCATCGCGCGCGACTGGCTTGATCGCGTCGGCCTGAGCGCCAGGGCGAGGCATTACCCGCACCAGTTGTCAGGAGGAGAGCAGCAACGCGTGGCCCTGGCGCGGGCCCTGGCGGCTCAGCCCCGCCTGTTGTTCGCGGATGAGCCGACCGGCAATCTGGATGCCGGCAATGCGCGGATCGTGACCGACCTGATGTTCGATCTGATCAAGGCGGTGGGCGCGGCCCTGGTGCTGGTGACGCACGATGACACGCTGGCCGCCCGGGCCGGCCGCGTGGACCGGATGTTTGACGGCCGCATGACCGCGGATGTGTGACGGATGATGTTGTCCTTGCGTTTGGCGGCGCGGGAACTGCGCGCCGGCCTCAACGGGTTCCGGATTTTCCTCGCCTGTCTGGCGGTGGGCGTGGCCGCCATCGCCGCCGCAGGATCCACGGCGGAGGCGTTCCGCCACGGTCTCGCCGCCGATGCGCGCGGCATTCTTGGCGGCGACCTGGCGATCACCGTGCAACAGCGCACGTTCACGGATGCCGAGGCGCGGGCCATGACCCGGGTCGGGCGCGTGGCCGTTTCCGTGAGCGCCCAGGCCATGGCGCAGGCGCCATCCGGCGCGCGGCGGCTGGTGGAATTGCGCGGCGTTGACGGGTCCTACCCCTTGGTGGGCGCCGTTTCGCTGGCGGGCGGGCGCCGATTGGCCGAGGTTCTCACCGATGCCGATGGCGCCGCAGGCGCCGCCGTGGAGCAATCTCTGCTCGATTCGCTGCATTTGAAAGTCGGCGACCGGTTTTTGGTCGGCAATGCGCCGATCATCGCGCGCGCAGTGCTGATCAGCGAGCCGGACCGGCTGTCGCGGGGCTTTGCTTTTGGGCCGAGGGTGCTGACCCGTAAGCGCGGCGTGGCGGCCGCGGGATTTCTTGAGCCGGGACTGCCGTTCGCCGAGACCGCGCGGATCGCCATCCGGTCGGACCAGGATCCGCGGGCGGCGAGCGCGGCGCTCGGTCGCGCGCTCAACGCCCTTGGCCCCGGCGGTTACCGGATCCGTGACCGAAATGACGCGGCGCCGGGTTTTCGGCGGATGATCGATGAACTTGAATATTTTCTGGGTTTCATCGGCCTGGTCTCGCTGGTTGCCGGAGGCCTGGGGGTGTCAGGCGCGGTTTCAGCCTATCTGGCGCGCAAGACCGAGGCGATCGCGGTGCTGAAGACGTTTGGCGCGGACGGCGATCTGATCCGCAATATCTATCTCATTCAGATCGGCGCGCTCGCCTGCGTGGGGATCGCTCTGGGGCTGATGGTGGGCGCGGTCGCGCCGCTGATCCTGGGCGAACTGATCGAGGCGCGACTGCCCGTGCCCGCGCTGTTCGCGATCTATCCGGCCCCCCTGCTCCGGGCCGGGGTGTTTGGGATCCTGGCGGCCGCAACCTTCAGTCTCGCGCCGCTCGGCGCGGCGCGGGCGACGCCGCCGTCGCGCTTGTTCCGCGGCGGGGTCACACGCCGATCTTTGGCGGGGGTGGAGACGCTTGGCGCGATCATCGCCGCCTGCGGGCTGGCCGGCCTGGCGATCGCGACAGCGCCGATGCCGCTGAGCGCCGTCGCGATGATCGCCGGCCTGGGCGTGGCGTTCGGTGGGCTCGCGGCCGCGGCGCGGATGGCGGTGTTCGGCGCGGGGCGTATTCGGGATCGTTTTCACGGGTTCGTGCGGATCGGCGTGGCCAATCTGGCCGGGCCGGGGTCGGCCGCCGGGTCCGCCGGGCCGGCGATCGGCATTGGGATCGCCGTGGTCTCGGCCATCCTGCTGATTCAGTCCAGCCTGCTCAGCCAGCTCGCCGCCGTCGCGCCGAAGACGGCGCCGGCCCTGGTTTTCACCGCGATCCCGGGCCAATCAGCGGAACGGTTCGACCTTGTGCTCGCAAAAGCCCTCGCGCGCCCATTGACGCGCGCCAACTATCTGCGGGCGCCGTTTGTCACCGGACGGATTGTCTCGGTGCGAGGCCTGCCGATCGACACGCGCCGGATCGGCCGGGAAGACCGCTGGGCCTATGACAATGATATTCCGATGTCCGCCATGGGCGCCGAGCCGATCAATGCCGGCCTGATCGGCGGCCGTTGGTGGCCCGCCGACTATTCCGGCGCGCCCCTGGCAGCGGTTTCCACTGATGCGGCCAAAGGCGCGCGGCTGCGGCTTGGCGACCCGATCACGTTGATGATTCTGGGCCGGCCGATCGATGCCCGTGTCGCCGCGATCCGCAGCGTCGACTTCGCCGGGTTCGGCGCGAATTTCGCGGTGATTTTGGATGCGGCCGCCTTGACGGGGGCGAATCTCGATGAGGTGGCGATGGCGCGGGGGACACCCGCCGAAACCCGACGCGCCACCCTGGCGCTTGGCCGCGAATTTCCACGCGTGAACGTAATCGATGTGCGCGAACAATTGACGGCCGCGGCGGCCCTGCTCGACCAGATCGGCCTGGCGATAACAGGCGTCGCGTCAATTGCCGTGATCGCCGGTGTTCTGGTGCTGATCGGCGCGGTCAGCGCGCGGGCCGGCGCACGGGCGCGCGACGTGGCCATCCTTAAAGCCCTGGGGGCGACCAGCCGCCAGATCGTGGGAATATATGGAGTTGAATACGGGGCGGTCGGCCTGTTCGCCGGGCTGGCCGGCGTGGCGCTGGGATATGCGGCGGCCTGGCCGGTGGTGGTGCTGGTGTTTCGGGCGACCTGGCGATTCGATTGGACGGGGGTCTTGGCGTTGGCGGCGGCCTCCACGGCGCTGGCGGGCGCCTCCGGCTTGTTGGCGGCGGCGCAGGCGCTGGCGCGGCCACAGGCCGCCGCGCTTAAAACGCCCTGAAGCCGATAGATTCGGCGCGCGATCCAAGACCCTGGCAGCGGCGCCTTGCGTAACCTTACAAGCGGGCCGATATTCACCGTGGAGCGTCCAATGGGGACGTATCAAACAAGGGTTTCCTCTCGATGAGCGACTTTGATCGCGGATTGACGCGGCCAGGCTCCGTCGCGACGCCAGATATGGCGATCGACGTGGGCCTCCGGAACTTCATGCTGGGCGTCTATAACAAGGTGGCGCTGGGCTTGGTGATCTCGGCCGGTCTGGCCTGGGTGACCGGCATGTATCCGCCGGCGCGGGCCTTTTTGTTCCGAATGGATGGGGCCGGCCACGTCGGCTACACGATGCTCGGCATGGTCATCGCGTTCGCTCCCCTCGGCATACTGCTGTTCCAGGGATTCGCCAGGCGGCAGACCGCACAAATGGCCAGCCTTACCTACTGGGCGATTGTCTCGTTGATCGGCGCCTCGCTCGGTATGGTGTTTCTGATGTATAGCGGCGTGGGCGTCTTCCAGACCTTCCTGGTGACCGCGGCGGCCTTCGGAGGGTTGTCTCTGGTGGGTTACACCACCAAGCGCGATCTGTCGGGCATGGCCAGCTTTCTGATCATGGGCGTCTGGGGCCTGATCTTCGCGTCGATCGCCACCTTCTTCTTCCACTCGCCAGCCCTGGTGTTCGCGATCAACCTGATCGGCG
>JAYUBD010000168.1:0-2185 GCA_043740995.1 Caulobacteraceae bacterium
CCCTTGTCGGGCGTCAAATAATAGCGTGTTTCGCGGAAATCGATCGGCCAGTTGGCGGCATGCATGTAGCGGTTCTTGGCGGAATAGGCGCCCTTTTCGGCGGCGGCCATCATGAAGAATGTGACGGGCGGCTCATCCATCACGCCATTGTCAGCGCCCTTCAACCAATGGTCGAACCAGCGAATGTCCTGATCGCCCACAACCTTCATACGGTCTTCCCCCGGATAGGCCAGATCGCCGGACAGCGGGCCATGACCGAAGGGCGCCATGGTCAGCCTCTGGTTCCCGCGCGCGCCAACGGCGCCGTGGTTCTGAAGGTATTCAAAATTGTCGATCGTGCCGGTGTTGAAGATGTCGTACCAGCCGCCGACGTTCCAGATCGGAATGTGTACGAACCGGCGCGAGACCCCGCCGCCCGCCCGGTCGGTGAACACGCTGCGGACCGAACTCGCCTTGGCCTTGGCGATCACCGCCTCGCTGACGCCCTGCCTGGCCAGCCAGCCGATGGTGTCTTTGTCTTTCGGCACGCCGCCAAGATAAGAGGTCGCGAAGCTCTCGTTCGGGGCGACAATGACGTAGGCGGCTTTCAGGTGGGCCGGGGCGGCGATGGCCGCGAGGTTGGAGGTGATCCCCATGGCCGAGGCGCCGGTGATGCCGATCTGGCCATTGCTCCAGATTTGGGTGGCGAGGCCCTCCACTGTGTCATAGCCATCCTCGATATCCGGAACGAAAGCTTCGTAGAAGCCCTGAGAGTGGCCCTTGCCGCGCACGTCCTGGACGACGTAGGCATAGCCCTTGGACGTATAGTGGTCGACCGCGGCGGTGAACATGCGGATGTCTTTAAGATAGGGCGTTCGCACCAGCACCACCGGCCACGGACCCTTGCCCTCAGGCAAATAGACATTCGCCGCCAGGCTTATTCCGTCGCGCATGGGCAGCATCAGTTCCAGCGTCGGAGCCTTGACCGCCGCCACATCGGGAGTGGCCGATGGCGTGGCCTGGGACGTCGCCGGGGAGCCTGGGATCGCGGAAGTTTGGGCCGACGCCAACCCGACGACGCCAACTGAACACAAGAGCCCCAAGACCGCCGACCGGCCCGTGTGCGTCGTCATGATGAAATTTCCCCGACCTGTTTTCTGGCGGCCCTCCATATGGGAGCCATGATGGTCTCGTAAGGCCGCATACCGCTTCGGGATAGGGAAAATACCATGCGCATCGGTTGTCTCGGCGCCGCCAGGATCGCGCCGCCGGCGCTCATCCATCCGGCGCATGTCCGAGGCGGAGCCACCCTGCAGGCGGTTGCGGCGCGCGATACGGCCCGGGCCGAGGTCTTCGCCGGCCGCCACGGTTTCGCGCGCGCCGAGGCCGACTATGCCGCCTTGATCGCCGCCCCCGACATCGACCTGATCTACAATGCGCTGCCGATCCACCTGCACGCTTCCTGGTCGATCATGGCCCTGGAAGCCGGCAAGCATGTGCTCTGCGAAAAGCCGTTCGCGATGAATGCCGATGAGGCGGCGGCAGTCATCGACGCCGCCGCGGCGGCCGGCAAGCGGGTCGTTGAAGCCTTTCACTATCGCTATCATCCGGGATTCAAGCAACTGCTAGCCTGGATTGACGCCGGCGCCATCGGCAGGGTCACAGCGATCAAAGGCGCCTTCAATGTCCCGATCGCCGACCGCGACGGAACCGAGATTCGCCACCTTCCCGAGACCGGCGGCGGGGCCTTCATGGACCTGGGCTGCTATCCCTTGAGCTGGACCCTGATGGTGATGGGCGCCGCGCCCGCCAAGGTCGAGGCGATCGCGACCCTCACCGCGCGCGGTGTCGATGAAAGCATCAAGACCCGGCTCACATTCGAGCATGGCGTCGATGCCGAGATTGAGGCGTCGATGGCGCCCGGCCAGGGCTTTGTCGCCATTTTTACGGTGACCGGTGAAACGGGCGAGATCAGCTTCCAAAATCCTCTCGCGCCGCACATGGGATCGAACCTGACCCTGACGGCGGGCGGGCGCACCGAGACGGCGCGGGTCAGCCGGATCAGCACCTATACCTATCAGTTGGACGCGGTGATCGACGCCCTGGAGACCGGCGCGGCGCTGCCCACCGAGGGCGTGGCGATCCTGCGCCAACAGCAAACCCTCGACGCGATCTATCAGGCCGCAGGCTTGCGCCATCTGCGCTA
>JAYUBD010000169.1:0-7315 GCA_043740995.1 Caulobacteraceae bacterium
GCGCCGGCCATGCGCCAGATCATCTGCCGGGTGAGCGCGATGGAGACCGGAGCTGTATTGTCGATGATGTCGCGGGCCAGGGCGCGGGCCGCCGGCAGCAGGTCCTCGGGCGCGTGGACCGATCGGACCAGACCCTTGTCCAAGGCTTCCTGGGCCGGGAACACCCGCCCGGTATAACACCATTCCAGCGCCGTCTGGACGCCAACCAGCCTGGGCAGGAACCAGGATGAACAGGCTTCCGGCGTAATGCCGCGGCGGGCGAACACGAAGCCGAACCGCGCCTCGGTGGAGGCGAGGCGAATATCCATCGCCAGTTGCATGGTCACCCCGACCCCCACCGCCGCGCCGTTGACGGCGGCGATCACCGGCTTGAGGCTGTCGAAAATGCGCAAGGTCAAGCGTCCGCCGCCGTCCCGCTCGACGCCATTGACGCGGTCGTCGGGCCGGTTCGGATCGGTGCGCGCGTCGCGGTCAAAGGTCGCCCCGCCCGCGCCCAGATCGGCCCCCGCGCAAAAGCCCCGCCCGGCCCCGGTCACGATCACTACCTTCACCGCGTCGTCCGCGTCGGTGAGGTCGAACGCCGCGATCATGTCCAGCATCATCCGACCGGTGAAGGCGTTCAGGCGCTCGGGACGATTAAGGGTGAGGGTCGCGATCCCATCCTCCAATGAATAGATCAGGGTCTCGAAGACGGCGGAAGGCATGAACGATCTCCGGAACATCTGGAATGATGGCGTCCCGCCCTTTACGGCGCGGCGTTGGCAAGGTCATAAGACCAGAACAACGATCATCGCAATGGCGGAGGATTTCATGGCTGACCCGGTTTCGGCGGACTACATTGTGGTGGGCGCGGGGTCGGCGGGTTGCGTGATAGCCAATCGCTTGTCTGCCGACGGCGCCAATCGGGTGCTGCTGCTCGAAGCCGGCGGCGACGACCGACCCACCCGCGAGCCCGGGCAATTCTTTTCAAATCTGATGATTCACGTGCCGGTGGGCTATGCGCAGACTCTGAAGGATCCCGCCGTCAACTGGCTTTATCCGACCCTGCCCGATCCCGGCACCGGCGGGCGGGTGCACACCTGGCCGCGCGGCAAGGTGCTGGGCGGATCGTCCTCGATCAATGGCCTGCTCTATGTTCGCGGTCAGCACGCCGACTATGACGGCTGGCGCCAACTGGGTTGCGAGGGCTGGGGCTGGGATGATGTGCGCCCCTATTTCATGCGTGCCGAGCATCAGGAGCGCGGAGCCGGCGAACACCACGCCGTGGGCGGGCCGCTCAACGTGTCGGATGTCACCCAGGGCCACGCCGTCTCGGACGCCGTGGTCGAGGCCTGCGTCGAGGCCGGCATTCCGCGGAATCCAGATGTCAATGGCGAGGCGCAAGAGGGGGCGGGCTATTACCAGTTGACCGTCAGGAACGGCCAGCGCTGCTCCGCCGCCGTGGCCTATCTGCATCCGGTGATGGGTCGCGCCAATCTGACGGTGGAGACCCGCGCCCTGACCACGCGCATCCTGTTCGAGGGGAAAAAGGCGGTCGGCGTTGAATACATTCAGAACGGCCAACGCCGGATCGCCAAGGCGGCAAAGGAAGTCATTCTATGCGGCGGCGCGATTAACTCGCCCCAATTGCTGCAGCTATCCGGCATCGGTCCTGGCCAGCTGTTGGCCGAGCACGGCATCGCGGTGATCAGCGACCTGCCCGGCGTCGGGGAAAACCTGCAGGACCACTATGTGATGTCGATGACCTACCGGCTGAAGGCCGGCACGGTGTCGGTCAACGAATTGACCAAAGGCGCTCGCTTCATCGGCGAAACCCTGAAATACGTCTTCCAACGCAAAGGCCTGCTGACCCTGTCGGCCGCCCATGTCGCCGCCTTTTGCAAATCGCGGCCAGACCTCTCGAGCCCCGACATCCAGTTCCACATCCTGCCGGCGACCATGGACACCGGCAAATTCCTGGAAGGCAAGATGGAATTGGAGGGGCAGCCCGGCCTGACCATCGCCCCTTGTCAGGTGCGGCCCGAAAGCCGCGGTCGGATCGCGATCGTCTCGCCGGACGCCACGGTCTATCCGAGCATTGCGCCCAACTATCTGGCCGACCCCCTCGATCAGGAAGTGGCGGTGGCCTCGCTCAAATGGGGGCGCAAGATCGCCACGCAGCCGGCCCTCGCCCCCTGGATCGACCACGAAATGCTGCCCGGCCCCGCCATCGACAGCGACGAGATGCTTCTCGCCTATGCCCGGATGGCCGGCACCACCATTTACCACCCGGTCGGCACCTGCCAGATGGGCCATGGGCCCGGCGCGGTGGTCGATCCGCAATTGCGGGTTCGCGGCGTCGAGGGTTTGCGCGTGGTCGATGCCTCGATCATGCCCCGCCTGATCTCGGGCAACACCAATGCCCCGACCATCATGATCGCCGAAAAAGCCGCCGACCTGATCCTTGGCAAGGCGCCGGCCCACGCTCTGGCGGCCTGACATGCACCCCTATATCCACGCCCAGAACCACCCAGGCAAACCGGCTTACATCATGGCCGGCTCCGGCGAGACGGTGACCTATGGCGAGCTCGACGCCCGCTCGAACCAGGGCGCCCATCTGTTTCGAAAGTTGGGCATCCAGACTGGCGACGCCATCGCCCTCTTCATGGACAACAGCCCCCGCTACTATGAAGTGCTGTGGGCCGCTCAGCGCTCCGGCATCCGCTTCACCTGCATCTCGTCGAAACTGACGGCCAGCGAGGTCGAGTACATCGTCAAGGACAGCGGCGCCAAGGCGCTGATCGTCTCCAAAGGGGTGGTGGACGTGGCCCTGCGGGTCGCGCCTCTGGTTCCGGGCGTGGGCCTGTTCATGGTTGAGGATGCAAGCGGCCCATTCCGGAGTTTCGAGGACGCCCGCGCGGCGATGCCGACCACGCCGATCGCTGATCAGAGCGTCGGCGGCGCCATGCTGTATTCCTCCGGCACCACCGGTCGGCCCAAGGGCGTCAAGCGCCCGTCGCTGGGTGAACAGCCGCTGGAGACGCCCAATGCTCTGGCGATGATGGGCATGGCCCTCTACGGTTGGACCAGCGACACCATCTACCTGTCGCCCGCGCCGCTGTATCATGCGGCCCCGCTAGGCTGGTCGATGGCTGTTCTGGCGCTTGGCGGAACCGTGGTGATGATGGAGCGCTTCGATCCTGAAACCGCCCTGGCCGACATCGAAAAATACAAGGTGACCAGTGCGCAATGGGTTCCCACCCACTTCGTTCGTATGCTGAAATTACCGGCCGAGGCCCGCGCGAGATACGATCTGTCGTCCCTGGTCAGCGTCTTCCACGCCGCCGCGCCCTGTCCGGTTCCAGTCAAGGAATCGATGATCGCCTGGTGGGGGCCGATCATCAACGAATACTATGCCGGGACCGAGGGGAACGGCTTTTGCCACATCACATCGGAAGAATGGCTTCGCAAGAAGGGCTCGGTGGGCAGGTCACTGAACGCCGAGCTGAAGATCTGTGGCGAGGATGGCGAGCCCCTGCCGCCGCGCGTCGAGGGCGGCGTCTATTTCGCGGGCGGCGGAGAATTCGAATACCACAACGCGCCGGAAAAGACCGCCGAGAGCCGCAACCAGCACGGCTGGACCACCCTGGGCGATGTGGGTTGGGTGGACGAGGACGGCTACTTGTTCCTCACCGACCGCAAGAGTTTCATGATCATTTCCGGCGGGGTAAACATCTATCCGCAAGAGATCGAGAATCTGTTGATCACCCACCCCAGGGTCGCCGATGTCGCGGTGATCGGCGCGCCGCATGAGGAAATGGGCGAAGAGGTCGTGGCGGTGATCCAGCCGGTGGACTGGAACGAGGCCGGCGACGCCCTGGCCGCCGAACTATCCGCCTTCGCCCGGGCCAACCTTTCACACGTCAAGGCCCCGCGCCGCATCGACTTCATGGCCGAACTGCCGAGGCACGCCACCGGCAAACTCTATAAGCGGCTGATCCGTGATGCCTATTGGGGCAAGACCGACACCACCATCGTTTGAACAGGAAACAACAAAATGCAGCCGATTGATTTGAGCGAACTACACACGCTGGTGGGCCAGGAGGTGGGGGTGTCCGACTGGGTGGAGATCACCCAGGACCGTGTGAACCTGTTCGCCGAGGCGACCGGCGACCATCAATGGATCCATGTCGATGTCGAGCGGGCCACCCGTGAAATGGGCGGCCCTATCGCGCACGGCTATCTGACCCTGTCATTGATCCCGTTCCTGTCGGCGGGGCTGATGCCGGTCAAAGGCGTCACCCGCGGCATCAACTACGGCTCGGACAAGGTGCGGTTCACCAATATGGTGCGCATAGGCAAGCGCGTGCGCCTGCGCCAGAAACTGCTTAGCGTCGAGGCCAAGGCCGGCGGCATGCAGATCAAGAACCAATGCACTATCGAGATCGAAGGTGAAGAGCGCCCGGCCTGCGTCGCCGAGACGATGTCGGTGGTTTACGGCGGCTAGGCCGCGCCAACGTAGGTCTTGCCGCGCCATGACCGCGCCCCCCCGCAAACTCGCCCTGATCACCGGCGCGTCATCCGGTCTGGGCGAGCAGTTCGCCCGTGCCTATGCGGCGCGCGGCTTCGACCTCGCCGTGACGGCCAGGCGGCTGGATCGTCTGGAGTTGCTGGCGGTGGAACTGGCGTCGGCGCATGGCGTCCAGGCCTTCGCCATCGGCGCCGATCTCGCCGAAATGGGCGCTGAGCGTCTGGTGCTGGCGGCGGTGGCGGCTCGGGGCCGGGTTGTCGATGTGCTGGTCAACAATGCCGGCTTCTCCATTCCGCAAAGCTTCGCCGCCGTTCCCTGGGCGCATCAACGGGATTTTCTGATGACTCTGGTCGTGGCTCCCTGCGGTCTGGCGCACGGCGTCATTCCGGGCATGGTGCGGCGCGGCGGCGGGGCGATTATCAATGTCGCATCCCTGGCCGGGTTCGCGCCCGGCGTGGCCGGCCATACCTTGTATCCAGGAGCCAAGGGTCTGATGATCCGCTTTTCTCAGGCCCTGAACGCGGAATACCGCGACAAGGGCGTGCGGGTGACGGCGCTGTGCCCCGGCTTCACCCTGACGGAATTTGCCGCCGCCAATGGCACCCAGGCGGTGATGGATTCATCACCGCGCCTGTTTTTCCAAACTGCGGAGACCGTGGTTGCCGCTGCCCTGCGGGCCAATGACTGCGGTCGGGTGGTGGTGGTTCCGGGCCTGCACAATCAGTTGGCCGCGCTTCTGCTTAACTATCTGCCGGGACCTCTGGTGCGTGGCGCCCTGCGCGCCGGATCCGCCCGCTATCACCTGCGGGAATGAGAGACGGACGGTCGTGGCCAGCCATTTCGACATCGTTATCATCGGATCGGGCGCGGGTGGCGCCACCTTGGCTCAGCGTCTCGCGCCAACGGGCAAGTCCATCCTGATCCTGGAGCGGGGCGAGCATTTGCCGCGCGAAGCGCTAAACTGGGACCCGCACGCCGTCTTCGTCGAACACCGGTACCGGACGAAAGAGCAGTGGCATGATCGCAACGGCCACCCGTTCACGCCGAACACCCATTATTGGGTTGGCGGTAATACCAGTTTTTACGGCGCGGCCCTGATGCGCCTGCGCAACCGTGATTTCCAGGCGACGCAACATGCGGGGGGCCTGTCTCCCGCCTGGCCGATCAGCCTGACTGACCTGGCTCCCTATTATGACGAGGCCGAGCGGCTTTGGCAGGTGCATGGCGCGCGGGGAACCGACCCCACCGAAAACGGCGACGAGCCGGCCTATGCCTATCCGGCCGTCGATCACGACCCGGGTATCGCGCAACTGAAGACCCACTGGGAGGCGCAGGGCTGGCGACCGTTCTCCCTGCCGCTCGGCGTCAAGCTGGACCAGGAACACCCGACCACCTCTCTTTGCATCAAGTGCAAGACCTGTGGCGGCTATCCCTGTCTATTGCGCGCCAAGTGCGACGCCCGCACCCTGGCGATCGAGCCCCTTTTGGCCTTTCCCAATGTGACCCTGCTTACCGGGCGCCGCGCGGTTCGGCTGGAGACAGACGGGCCGGGCGGCGCGGTCAAAACCGTGGTCTGCCAGACCGACGATGGCGAGGAGCGGTGGAGCGGCGACATCGTGGTGGTGGCGGCCGGCGCCGCCAATACGGCGGCCCTGCTGCTGGCCTCGCATTCGCCGGCCCACCCGAACGGCCTGGCTAACGGCTCCGATCAGGTCGGGCGCAACTATATGTTCCATACCTTGACGGCCATGGTCTCGCTCACCGCCGCGCCCGTGGATGTGAGCTTCCCCAAGACGCTGGCGGTCAATGACTTCTATTGGAAGGATCCGCGCGGCGGCTTCGACTTCCCCATGGGCCATGTCCAGCTACTGGAATATATGAGCGGCGACACTCTGAAGGGTGAGATTTCCGACTGGATTCCGCCCGCCCTGATCCCCGGCCCGCTGATGGGCGCCGTCGCCGAGCGCCTGCTTTCCATGCTGATCATCTCCGAGGATCTGCCCATGTCCGACAACCGCGTGCGGCTGGGACCGGACGGCGGCATCATCCTCGACTATCAGCACAATAATCTCGAAGGCCATGAGCGGCTGGTGAAGACCGTGCGCCAATCCCTGGATGGCTTCACCGACCACGCCCACCCGATCTCGCAGCACCATTTCCAGCTCGACTCGCTGTTGCCGCTGTATGGAACGGCCCACCAGTGCGGCACCGTCGCCTTTGGCGCCGATCCGAAGCGCTCGGTGCTTGATCCGTGGTGCAAGGCGCACGAGCTCGACAATCTCTATGTGGTCGACACCTCGTTCTTCGTCACGGCAGCGGCGGTGAATCCCACCCTGACCACCGTGGCCAACGCATTGCGGGTCGGTGACCACCTGATCGAGCGGCTGAAAACCTAAGTTCGCCGTCCGCGGCATGGACACCAACTGACCGTGATCCCGTTCGTCGAGGAGTTTGGAGACATTCCGCGCCCCGGGGCGATGTTTCACGTCCTCGTTTCCGCCGTCTTTTGGGCGCGCCTTACCGCAACACAAAAAACGCATGATTGCGCCATCGCGTGGGCTCTGTTACGACTAAAGGTTGATAAAACCGTTGGTGGATTCATTTGGAGGTTTCTCTATGAATAGAAGAGCTTTGTCAGTGTCTTGTGGCGCACTTGCGGCCTCACTCATTCTCTCCGCGACGTGCGCTGACGCGGTGTCAATCGTCAACGGTGGCTTTGAGGCGGACGCGGCAAGCGTCCCGGCGGCAGGCGTGCTCTTTGGGCCGATTACCGGCTGGAACAACCCAGCGGCCTATCTCACCTCG
>JAYUBD010000170.1:0-2178 GCA_043740995.1 Caulobacteraceae bacterium
CGAGTCCTTCATGGGCGTCCGGATCATGGCCAGGCCGAAGACCTGGCGCATCAGCGCGAGCAGTTCCTTCTGCATCGACTTGTTCTCATCGACCTTGGATGCGACGATCCGAACGAAATTAAGGTCGGGAGCGAGGTCGCGCGACGCCAGCTGATTGAGCGTCTCGTCGAGCATGGTGAGAAACGCGGCGGTCGAGGAGAAGTCCATCACCGTCGGCGGGACCGGGATCACCAGGGCATTCGCCGCCCGCAACACGGACAGCGAAATGGCGCCCAGAGCAGGCGGCGGGTCCAGGATGATCACATCGAACTGGTCGGCGATCGAGGCGATGCCTTGGGCCAGCCGGTCGAGCAACCGCCCTCCCCCGCGCGCCATCCGCGCGGCGAGTTCATACTCGGATTGGAACAAGTGCAGGTTGGCGGGGATCAGCTTCAACCCATCGAAGTGGGTGTCGAGCAGTGCGTAGTCGAGTGACCGCTTGTCGTCTTCGCGCAGGAACGGATAGAGCGTCTGGTCCTCGGTCAAGTCGAGGTCAGGCACGTAGCCGAACAGGGTCGTGCTGGAGGCCTGACTGTCGCAGTCGATCAGCGCTACCCGGTAACCCCGGATCGCCATGTACTGCGCGAGGTGGACCGACAGCGTGGACTTGCCCACTCCGCCCTTGAAGTTCTGGACGGCGATGACCGCGCAGGGGTCCTCAGGCTTGCGCCAAGGCCGTGTGCCGAACACACCGCGCATATCGTTGACTTGCGCCAGGGTATAGCCGACCCGGCGGTTGGTTTCGGTGCGCGGCGGCTCAGGAAGCCGCCCATCCTTCTCCGCATCGCGAATCGCCGCCGGCGTTCGGCCGACCAGCTCGGCCGCCTCACTGATCGAGAAGAGCGGCTCGCGCCGCTCGCCGGACCGCGCCGCCCGTGCGGCATCCCGCAGGTTCTCAACCACGGCAGAGGCCCGGCGCGCCAACTGCGAGACCGGTCCGGCAAGAGAGGGGGCGGATGCTTCAGCGACGTTCGACATTGGACCTCACAGCCTCCCGGCAGGTTTCGAAAGACCGGGCCCAACCGTCTGAAAAGCGAAAGTGGGACCGCCTAGACGCTATAAGCGCATTGTTAAGGGCGTGTTAACGCTACGAGGGCCAGTTCAATCCCGATTCCAGATTTTCTGCCAGACCTATCCTGACCGTTTGGGGGCTGTCCTGACCGACGCCGGGCTCTGTCGACTGTCAAATTGCACCGGTGCAATTGCTCGCGCCAGTAACAGGACACGCTCACATGGACGCGAGGGGTCGGTGGCGCCCAAAGGCGCTCATTGCATGAGCCGTGGCGGCGCTATCCTGACCGCACGGGGGACGCTCGCTGCCCCGCCGACGCCCTCCCTGCCAACCAGGGGACGGGCAAATTGCACCCGTGCAATTCAGCCACGGGTCTCTGCGTGATGACGACCGCCAACAGAGCGAAGGTCGGGCCTTCATGGTAGCATGAAGGGCGCGTTTCCGGCAAAATTGCACGGGTGCAATTGCGCTCTCTAGGGCCGGCCGCGACGCGCGGCGAAAGCCTGGCAGAAACCCGTCCAGGACTTCTGGAGCTTTTGACCGGTAAGGCCGTCAAGGCGCGCGCCCATCTGTTCTCGATAGGCGACCGCGATCAGGTCCCGGTCCCAGCCGCCCCCATGCGCCCTGGCGATCTCACCGAACGGCCCCGCCCCATATTGCAAGCTCCCGCTGGGAAATCCGACGCTACCGTCCGACCGCGCGGCCTGAGCCGGCCGCGGCGCCGCACGGGGCGGGACCGATTGAGGCGGGGAGGGGAGGGCAGGGGCCTCCGCCAAAATCTCTTCGACAGCGCCGTCCCGCCGCGCCTCGCGGCCCGTGGCGTGCCGTTCTATCTCGGCCACGGTGAGCAACTGTTCGGGCGCGGCCTTGGGATGGAAGTGGAATTCGATCTCCACGATCGCCCGGCCGCGGCGGATCTCCCGCCAATCCACGGTGAAGTGGGCCAAGTGATCGATCTCGGCCTTGGCCTTGTCCAGAACCTTGCGCCGCAGCTGGGCGAAATCCTTGTAGAGTTCGGGCGCGATACCAAACGCTGCGCGGACCGCGGTCATATCGGCGCGCCAGGTGGATTGCCGGCGGTGGAGTCTCAGGGCGCCCATCTCGTAGAGCCGCAGGGCGTAGCTCGA
>JAYUBD010000171.1:0-21578 GCA_043740995.1 Caulobacteraceae bacterium
GACTTCAACAAGCGACTACACCGGGAGCAGCACGCTTCTGACGCGATCAATGGCCACGTCGAGGCGGGGCTGCAGCGCAAGCGCGACCTGCAGGAACGCCGACCCTACGTCGGCGCCTCCGGTGTCGGTCACAACTGCGAGCGCGCGACGCAGTTCGAATTCGCCGGTGCGCCGCGCGAAACCGACTTCAAGCCGGAGACGCTGCGCAAGTTCGATCTCGGCCACATGGGCGAGGAGATCGCCAGGGCCTGGTTCATCGATGCCGGCTTTCAATTGGTCCAGCGCAATCAGCGCACGGGCCATCTGTTCGCCTTCTCGCAGATGGATGGCCGGTTCAGGGGCCACCCTGACGGGGTGTTCATTGGCGGCCCGGAGATCGGGGGCGTCGGCTATCCCTGTTTGTGGGAAGCCAAGAGCGTTGGATCGAAGACGTACCGCGAAATCGGCAAGGATGGCCTGAAGAAAGCACGGCCCGGCTACTATGCTCAGGTCGCCATTTACCAAGCGTATCTCGACCTCGCCGACCACCCAGCAATCTTCACGGTCAATAATCTCGACACTGGCGAGCAGCTGCATCTGCTGATCCAGTTCGATGCCGAGGAAGCACAGCGGATGACGGACCGCGCTGTGCGCATCGTCCAGTCGACCGAGGCAGGTGAGCTGCTGCCGCGGCCCTTCAAGGACAAGACCTATTTCGAATGCCGCTTCTGCGCGTTCGCCAACCGCTGCTGGGGGATGGAAAAATGACAGCCTTGTCGCCCGCATCCGCCCGCGCCCCGGCTGCAGGGCAACAATCAAGGGGGCCCGATTGTTCCCTGATCCTGGGCATCGATCCAGGGCTCTACGGCGCCTTGGCGCTTTACGATCCAGCGACCGGAGCCCTGAGCATCAGCGACGTGCCGACCCTTAATGTGGGCAAGGCCGGCAAGCGGAAAATCATCGTAGACGAGTACGCTCTAGCGCGTGTGGTCGATGACGTCGCGGGCAAGGTGTCGGAGGTCTGGCTAGAGAAGGTGGGAACGATGCCGGGGGAAGGGCCGGTCGGCGCCTTCAGCTTCGGCCGCACCTACGGCCTGATCCGCGGCATCTGTTGCGCCAACTTCCTGCCGATCCATGACGTGACGCCGCAAAGCTGGCGCGCGTCGGTGAAGGTGGTCGGCAACAAGGATTGTTCGCGTCAGCGTGCATCGGCGCTGTTCCCCAGGTCTGCCCATCTCTGGACGCTGAAAAAACACGCCGACCGCTCTGAGGCCGCGTTGATCGCCTACCACGGCGCCCTGCAGCGCCACGTCCGCGAAGATGTGCCGCTGAGGGCTACGGCGGGGAGGGTGTTGGCATGAACGACTGGACCGACGACCGCGTCGAAACCCTGCGTCGCCTCTGGAATGAGGGCCATTCATGCGGCGAGATCGCCAAGACGTTGGGCCATGTCACCCGCGAAGCCGTGAGCGGCAAGGTCTGGCGCCTCGGCCTCAACGTCAACGCATCCGAAATCCGGCTGAAGAAGAACAGCGACTGTGCCCGCGCGCGAGCTGGGTTCGTGCGGCAACCGGCGAACAAGCCGACGCGGGTGAAGACGTTCAAGCCTTCGACGCCAGGGAAGGTGAAGGTCGCCAACAACCCGCTGGGCTCCAATGGCAAGCCCAAACCGCCCGCCCTGAAACTCGCCGGCCAAGGCGCCGTCTTCGAGGAACCCGTAGCGAGAGCGCCGACCGTCGTGATCCCGTTCCGCGACGAGCCGACCCTAGGCGCCAAGCCTTGGATCGACCGCACCCCGTTCGAGTGCACATGGATCGTCGCCGGTGATGGCGCTGACGCCCTGTGCTGCGCTGCGCCTATCCACGGTCGCGGCTGGTGTCTCGGCCATTACAAGCGCGGAATTTCGCCCTCGTCCCCCAACAAGCGCGCCAGTGAGCCACTCCAGGCTCGGGCGACGGCGAGGTTTGCGTGAGCCGGGTGGAAACCATCGGCGATGCAGTTTTGCATCTAGGCGATTGTCGCGACATTCTCCCCACGCTCGGGCCGGTGGATGCGGTTGTGACCGATCCTCCGTTCGGCATCAGCTATCAAAGCGGCCACGCCACCGACGCACTCTGGGCGGCCGGGCGGACGATCACGAACGATACCAACACCTCAGTCCGCGACGAGGCCCTAGCCCTTCTCGGCCTCGCCCCCGCTTTGGTCTTTGGATCCAGGCGGGCGCCGTTGCCGCCATCATGCAAGATGGTCCTGACCTGGGACAAGGGTCCGGCGCTGGGCATGGGCGACCTGTCCCTTCCCTGGAAGCCGACCACCGAGGAGATTTACGTCCTGGGCCGCGGGTTCGTGGGCTCGAGGAATAAGGGGGCGGTCATCTATCACCCGCCGGTGCAGTCGATGGCGAAGAACGGTCGCCTGCACCCCAACGAGAAGCCCGTGGGTCTACTGCGTGTGCTCCTGCATAGCCTGCCGAGCGGCCTCATCTGCGACCCCTTCATGGGCTCCGGAAGCACTGGCGTGGCGTGCGCTGCGGAGGGCAGGGCGTTCATCGGCATCGAGATCGAGCCCGCCTACTTCGACATCGCCTGCCGCCGGATCGCCGAGGCCTACCGCCAGCCCCGCCTGTTCGATGAGCCGACACCCAAGCCTGTCCAGCAGAGCCTCTTAGGCGACGCCGCATGACCCCAGCGTCAGCCTTCCCCACCGTCTTCCAACTCGTTGAGATCGAGCGAGCCCGCATCGCCACGTCCCTGGCGCGGATCTATCGGATTGCCGGGTTCCAGGCCGCTGTGGATGCCCAGCATGGCGTTCTGCAGGCCCTCGCCGAACAGGTCCGGGAAGAAGGCGGCGACTTGAACGGATTCTGCCCATGAGCGCCTCGCGGACCTATGGCGGGAAGGGGAGGGGGCGGTGAGCATGGCCGAGACGCTCGACTTCAACGACGCGGCCGGCCAAGTCGCGGGCGATAAGCCGATCACAACAGCCCTGGCCACCGCCGCCCGCGGTTGGCCGGTCTTCCCCTGCAACCCGCTGAACAAGCGGCCATTGACCGAACACGGCTTCAAGGACGCGACGACCGACGCGTTCCAGATTCGCGCCTGGTGGGGCCAGCACCCGCTGGCCATGATTGGCGTGCCTACGGGCGCCGCAACCGGCTTCTGGGTCTTCGACATCGATACGGACCGGACCAAGGGCAAGGACGGCCTGGGCTCGCTCACGGCCATGGGTCACGACCTGTCCGAGCTGATGGACACCGCGGTCGCTTGCACCGCGTCCGGCGGCTACCATTGCCTGTTCCGCTACGATCCGGCCGTGCCGATCGGCAACACCCGTGGCGCGCTCAAGCCATTTCTCGATGTCCGCGGCGAGGGCGGCTACGTTATTGTCGCCGGCTCACGCCGAGCCGATGGGGCTGCCTATACTTGGCTGAACCCGCCCGACGAAAACGAAATCTCGGATGCGCCCGCCTGGTTACTTGAGGCCATCGGACGACCGCCAACCGGCGGCGATCCGCTGAATTTCAACACGGCCGAGCGCGCACCGAAACCGCCGGCTGAGCGCGTCAAAGCCATCGCGCCCGGAACCTGGCACGAGAACACCCGCGATCTCATTGCCCGCATGGTCCGCGAAGGCGCGTCAGACGAGACGATCGCGGCCATCGCGCCGCGGTTCACCGAGCCGGGCTACAGCGACGCCCAGACTATCGCCGAGTTCGCGGCCCACGCGCGCAGCGCGCGCGCCAAGTGGGGATATCAGCCGCGGGAGGTCGCGGCGGAGCCGCCCCCCGGCCGCTTCCGCATCATGTCGATCGCCGAACTGGTCGACGTGGAGCCGCCGGAATGGCGGATAGACGGCATCTTCCCGACCCACGGCTCGAGCGTCGTCTATGGCGCCTTCGAGACGTTCAAGACCTTCATCGCTATCGACATGATGCTCTGCCTGGCTACCGGCCGGCCCTGGATGGGCCGTGAGGTGAAGCCATGCAGCGTCCTCTACATCGCGGGGGAAGGGCAGGTAGGGCTCGGAATGCGCGTCAAAGGCTGGCTCGCCGCCCACGAGATTTCACCGTCTGATGTGCGGTTCCAGGGTCTGCCGGAGGCGGTCGCGTTGCCGAGCCTCAATGACCAGGACGCGCTGCTTCGCAGCATCGACGGCATGGAACACAAGCCCGAAGTAATCGTGCTCGACACTGTTACCCGCATGACCGGCGGCGGCTCGCTGAACGACGAAAAAGACGCCCAGGCCTACGTCCGCGGCATGGATCGCCTGCGCATCGCCACCGGCGCCCACATCCTCAATATCGGCCACAGCGGCAAGGACAAGGAGAAGGGAATCCTGGGCTCAACCGTCCTGCCGGCCGCCATGGAAACCATCATCTGCGTCGAGCGCAACGGCAACGCGCTGACCCTGATCAACGCCAACCCGAAGGGGAAGCAAAAGGACGGGCCGAACTTCGAAGACATCCGCCTGATGCGCCAAATCGTCGATTTCGAACACCGCGGCCAACCCATGAAAACGGTGATTTTGAGCCTGGATGACGCGCCTCGGCGGGCCGAAAACGAGGGGCATGCCGCGCCCCGTGAGGGTGATAATGGGCGCCCGCGCGGCGCCAACCAGGCCGCGGTTATGGCGGCCCTGAAGAAGGCCAAGGGTGAGCCGCTGGGCATGACGAGGCTGGCCATTATGGCCGGTTTGGAGAACGCCAGAGTGGCCGAAGCAACCCGCGCGCTTGTGGCCAAAGGGCTTGTTCATGAGGTCGGTGAAGCGGGAGGTCGACAATGGGTCTTGGCATGAATTCGCATCCGAATTCGCATCCGAATTCGTACTACCCGGCTAGTACGAAAAAGAAGTCCGAAAAAAAGGCCCCCATCTCTGATGGGCCTTTTCGGACTTTTTTCGGAGCCCCGATTTTCGGTGCGATTTTTCGATGAAAGTCTCCGCTCCCCAATCGATCGACTTCGACGTGGTCCCGGAAGTCGGGATGGTCGTGATGTTTCACGGTCAGCGATACGCGATGACCGGCGTTAGGCCCCACACCCGGCAGGACGGATCTGAAACGACCCTCATCGTCTGGTCGACCCATTGCGCCAGGTGCGGCGATCCGTTCGAGCTCGCGACCACGGCCAGGTGTTCGCCCAATCGCCGATGCGGCGACTGCGCCGCGGCAGGGAGGCGGGTATGATCACCTGGTTCCGCAGACTGCTCATCGCGAGGGCCATCCGCCGCCAACTCCGCAGCGGGATCAGGGAAGCCGCGAGAGCCGATCCAGCTTTCGCCGAGGCCCAGCTGTTCGTCGACCGATGGATAGCGGGCCAGGTGACGGCTCGCCAGCCGGCCGCGCCCGGAGCGCTCCCACCCGGCCGCCAGCCGATCGTCATGCCGTCCAGCGGGACCAACATGTTCGGGATTGCCGAGCCCTGGCGCGGCTTGATCCCGCCCAACGCCCACGAAGCCGCATGGGAGGACTGCCACACCTTCGCCAAAGGTGATCGGCCCGTGAGGGATTCGGTCGGCATTCGCGGCGGGCCGCCCATCGCGTTCGTATGCGCCGGGTGCGATCTCGCCCAGCCGCCGATCCAGACCGCCGAGCGGACGTGCCCCTACTGTGGGTTATTTCATCGCCTGCACGGGAGCCGCCTGTTCTGGTGGCGCAAGGCCGTTGAGGTGGCGGAGTGGGAGCCGAGGCGGTGAGCGAGATCAGGGGGAGGGGAAGATGACGGTTATCGTCTATCGAGACGGCGTGATGGCAGCCGACACGGGGTGCTTCAGCGGCTCGGTCATCGTCGGCACGGACGAGGAGAAGATCATCCGCCTGAAGGACGGATCGCTCCTAGCCTGCGCCGGCAGCAAGGACGATATCTGGCAGTTCCGCGATTGGGCGGAAATTGGCTTCGATCCCGCCAAGCGCCCCAAGGATTTTGACGACTTCGGTGCGCTGCACGTCACCAAGGATCGGAAGATCACCAAGTACAGCAAATCATGTCACGCCTATCCGGCCCCGACGGGCTGCGATTGGGCGATTGAGGGCGCCGGCGACGATTTTCTAACCGCCCTCGTGCTCGCCGGTCTGAGCGCCCAGCACGCCGTCCAAACCGCGATCGAAAGCTATGCGTGGGCGGCGGGGCGAGTTCAAGCGGTGACGCTGTGACGATCGGGATCACCGTCACCGGCCATCCGCGAGAGCCGTCGACGTTCAGCGAGATGGTGGTTTGGCCGTCCGGCCGCGTCCGCCGAACCCTCAGCTACGTCGCTTATGACAGCGACTGGCCGTGGTGGCGGAAAGCGCTGGTCGACATGGCTTCGTGGCTGATTCGGCTTTCTGCGGAGCCAGTGAAATCGTGACCCCATCCCCCGCCCTCCAGTACCCCTCACCGCGTCAGGATCAGCGCATGAACGAGCCCACGCCGAAGCGCCTCATCATCGCGCTCCCGGCGCATGAGCGGGGGAGGAGCGCCGATGAACTGAAGCGCCTGGACGTGCTTAACCGCCGGATCGCCAAACCCCTGCCGAAGGGCGACAAGAAGGCCGAGACGGAGCGGGACAAGTGGGTCGCCGAGCGGGACGCCTTGGAGCGCCGGCCGACCCTCGTGGCGGAGGGCAAGTGGGTGCTGCAGGCCGTTGCGGAGAGTGAGGCCCTCGCCCGAGGCCGCGGCGAAGAGGTGGGCGACGACCGCGGTATGCGGCGGATCATGGACCGCGACCCGCTGCTGAGCCTGCTCCGCGCCGGCGCCCTGACCCCGAAGCAGTTCGAGGCCGGCCAGGCCGTTCGCGAACTCTACGACCTCCGCATGGGCGACGCCGCATCCGCGCCCTTCGATGGGATGCCCGCCGGAACCCATGACCACAACAGGTTCGTCGCCAACCGCTTCACCAGAGCCAAGACCACGCTCCCGGTCGGCCAACTCGAAACCGCGCTGCTGAACGGCCACTTCCGCGTCAAGGACGGGACACTCCGTGTGGTCCAGTGCTGGCCTGAACTCAAGGCGGCCGGGATGGAAGTTCACGTTTCGCTCAAGGCGCTGCGCTGGGTGTGCTGCGACGGGCATACGCTCACCAGTCTAGGGCGAGGCCGCGCCTACGACCGTAACCGCCGGGCGCTTTGCTGGGCGCTGGATGTGGCTGACGAAATCCTCGACGGTCGGGCGAACTGACCATCGGGCCGGAACAACTTGCCGCACCAACCCGGCGCAAGGCCGCGACTTGACGGAAACCCCAAGCGGGGCTATAGGAGAATTTCTGGTTTTCGCGCCAGAGAGCCGCGAAACCGCCGAAAACCCCGAAAAGTTCCACATTCCGCGTCGCGTTCAGTCTGACGCGTGAGCGGCTGCTCCTGACGGGAGATCAGCCAGCCCCGGCACTCCGCGAGCCCAACCTCCGTCTGTGGCCGGGGCGAAATTCGTGCTATACCAAGATTGCTGCGGCGGCGTGGAAAGCAGACACGCAGACGTCAGGCGATCCCCTGGACGCGGGGGAACGTATGGTCCTGGTAAGGCGCTTACCGCGCGGTGGATAGCTGGACCAGCCGGAGTAGCGCCCGGCCCGCAGCAACCCCCTAGCGCCCAACGAGCCCAACTCCAGAGGCCGGGGCGAAACACCGAAGGAGCCCGCCATGACCCTGCTGTTCGTCCTCTGCGTCGTGCTCGGCACGCTGTTCCAGTTCCTCGCGACCTGGCCGGTGAACTACGCCGCCCGCATAGGCTGGGGCTTCTACCTCGCCGCATCTCTGATCTGGGCTGTGCCGCAACTGCATTGAGCCCGACCCCTTCCGCGCCCAGCACATCGGTCATCAACAGAACGCCCGGCCAGCCCGAGGCTCACAATCGCGATGATGGCTGCGGCGCGGTTCCTATGGCGCCTTCCACTCGCCCTTGAGGCGGGAGACGTGCTTCCGAACCGGAGCGAGACGCTCGACGGCCTTCGGGACAACGGGTGGCGGAGCCGGATGGCCGAACCGCTCCAGCGCCGCCTCCATGTGAGCGCGCCAGCTTCCGCCGAGCGCCGCGTAGCGGGCGATCAACTCCGGACGCAGCCGCAGCGTCACCAGGCGCTTCGGGTTCTCGGTCTTCGGACGGCCCATCAGTAAACGTATAACGGAAACCAAGACACATGGCAGCGCTGAAAAACGCCCGCCACGAGCGGTTCTATGTGTACGAGTTGGTCGATCCCCGAGATGGTCAGGCGTTCTACGTCGGCAAGGGCTGCGGCCAGCGCGCGCAGCAGCACGAGAAGGCTGAGCGCGCCGGCAGAGAGCGCAATCCACTCAAGGCCGAGCGCCTCGGCCAAATACGGAGAGCGAGCTTGAGGCCGACCGTTAGGATTGTTCAGGACAACCTTACGGAAGAGGCAGCGCTCCGGCTCGAGCGCGGCATGATCGTTCAAGGCCATGCGCGCCTCACCAACATTTCAATGGGTAATCGCTCCCCGATGGAGATCGTCAGGGCGACGGCCCGTGATGGCCTCGCGCAGATGAAACCGCTCTGTGCGCTGCTCCGCAGCCGCCCGACGGCCCTGCAGGTTCGGGTCTGGAAAGAGGTGGTCACAAATCTCGGTCGAATGTCGGTTGGAGACTTCACGTCGATGGCGGCCGACTAAAGTTCGAAAAACAATCAAAGGAAATCAAACATGGCCCGCGGCGGTGCGCGCCCTGGCGCTGGACGTCGCAAAGGGGCGGTGAACAAGGCGACGGCCGACGTAAAGGCGGCCGCAATGGTATATTCGGACGAGGCGCTGACGACCCTGTCGCAGATTATGCGCGCAGAGTCCCATCCCGCTGCGGCGCGGGTCGCCGCCGCCAATGCGATCCTCGACAGAGCGCACGGAAAGCCGAAGCAGTCCGTCGAGATGGACGCAAGCGTCATGACCCGAGAGCTTCCGGCTTCCGTCGACGAATTCGTGTGAGCCTTACCGAAACGCAGCGCGCCTTCGCGACGAGCCGCGAACCGTTCCCGGCTTTCGTCGGCGGGTTTGGCTCTGGAAAGACGGCCGCCGCGATCGCCCGAGCGATGGCGCTGAAGGCGCACTATCGCAGCAGCGACATCGCCTACTACCTGCCGACGTTCCCGCTGGTCGAAGACATCGCGCTTCGCCGCTTTCCCGAGCTGTGCGAGCGCAAGGGTTGGACCTACAAGCTGCGGAGCGGCAACAGCCCGCAGATCGAATTCCCAGGCGCTGGCCGCATCATCTTCCGCACGATGGAGAACCCGGCGAGGATCGTCGGCTACGAGGTCGCCCATTCCATCGTCGACGAGCTCGACACCCTGCCGATGCCCAAGGCGCGCGAGGCGTGGAACAAGATCATCGCGCGAAACCGGCAGAAGTGCGGCGTTCCCAATACCGTCGCGGTCGCCACAACGCCGGAAGGCTTCGGGTTCGTCTACGAGCGGTGGAAGAAGGCGCCGGCGGCCGGCTATGTCCTGTTTCACGCCAAGACCACGGACAACGCCGCGAACCTGCCCGAAGGCTACATCGACAACCTGAGGGCCAGCTATCCCTCGAACCTGCTCTCGGCCTACCTCGACGGCGAATTCGTCAACCTGGCCTCGGGCACGGTCTACGCTGAGTTCGATCGCACGTTGAACGCCAGCCGCGAAGCGATCCGGCCCGATGAGCCCTTGCATATCGGCATGGACTTCAACGTCGGGCAGATGGCCGCGGTCGTTTCGGTGATCCGAGACGGAGATCCCCACGCGCTCGACGAGTTCGCGGGCCTGCTGGACACGCCGGCCATGATCGCCGCGATCAAGGCGCGCTACCCGAACCGGCGCCCCTACATCTACCCCGACGCCAGCGGACAGGCGCGCAAGTCGAACAACGCCTCGCAGTCCGACCTGTCCCTGCTGTCGGCGGCAGGCTTCGCGGTCCTGGCGAACCCGACCAACCCGGCGGTGAAAGACCGGGTTCTGTCCGTCAACCAGATGATCCACAGCCACGGCGCGCGACGGCTGAGGGTCAACATCGACAGCTGTCCAGGACTGGTGGAGGGCTTCGAAAAGCAGGCCTACGCGAAGACTGGCGAGCCGGACAAGACCGCTGGCCTAGACCATCTCCTAGACGCAGCGGGCTACTTCATCTGCCACAAGTTCCCCGTCGTGAAGCGCACCGCCTCGTCCCAACCGCTACGTTTCTAGGGAGCGCCCATGGCAACTGCTGTCAATGAACGCTCCGACGCCGCCACGGCGCTCGCCAACGAGTACCCGATGCTCGAGGCGCTGGTCAGCGGTACACGGGCGATGCGCGACAAGGGCGAGGAGCTACTGCCGCGGTTCCCTGGCGAAGCGGGCGAAAGCTATGAGAAACGCCGCCAGACGGCCACCCTGTTCCCGGCCTACCGTCGCACCGTCTCGGTTATGGCGGGCAAGCCGTTCTCCAAGCAAGCCACGCTCAGTGACGACGCGCCCGCGCAGATCACCGAATGGGCGAAGGACATCGACCGCGAAGGCGTCAGCCTCCACGTCTTCGCCGCCGAGATGTTCGCCGAGAGTTTCTACGGCCTGGCCGGGATACTGGTGGAGGCGCCGAAGCCGCCCGAGCCCACCGGCAAGGTAGTGACGCTGGCCGATGAGAAGGCGGCCGGCATCCGGCCCTATTTCGTCCGCGTCATGCACAACCAGTTCATTGGCTGGCGGGTCGAGAGCATCAACGGCGCGCGCCAGCTCACCCAGCTGCGCATCGCCGAGGCCACGGTCACGAAGGACGGCGACTTCGGGGAAAGGATCGTCCAGCGCGTCCGCGTCCTTGATCCCGGTTCCTGGCGGCTGTTCGAGAAGGCCAGCGTGGGCGACGACGCCAAGTGGATCGAGATCGACTCCGGCGTGACCGGACTGGCCTACATTCCGTTCGTGCCGCTCTACGGCGTCCGCCGCAGCTTCATGGACGGCGCCTGTCCACTGCTCGACCTGGCCTATCTGAACGTCAAGCACTGGCAGAGCCAGAGCGACCAGGACAACATCACGCGCTTTGCGCGTGTGCCAAATATCGTTGTAATCGGGGTTGAGGATCCTGCTTTTGAGATAAGGCTCGGAGCCGGTAGCGCGACGCGCCTGCCGATGGGCGCGGACATGAAGATCGTCGAGCATAGCGGGGCGAGCATCGGGGCCGGCGCGAAGTCGCTGGAAGACCTCGAAGACCAGATGATCCAGGCCGGCGCCGAACTGCTGGTCAAGACGCCCGGACAGCGCACGGCGACGGAGAGCAACAACGACGCCGAGGCCAACAAGTGCGATCTGCAGCGCATGGTCGAGGACTTCGAGAGCGGGCTCGACAGCGCCCTGCAGATGCTGGCCGACTACGCCAAGCTGCCGGACGCCGGGAATGTCTCGCTGTTCAAGGACTTCGGCGCGGCCACGCTCAGCGATGCGTCGGCGCAACTGATCCTGTCGCTGCAACAGGGCGGCGTCATCTCGACTAAGACGGCAATTCAGGAACTGCAGCGCCGAGGCACGCTCTCGCCCGATATCGACCCCGACGAGGAAGCCGAGGAAGTGACCGAGCAAGGCCCAGCGCTGGGCACGATCACCGAACCGACCGCGCCAGGCGCGCCCGATCAGACCAGCGGCGATGACAAATTGGGCCAAGCGGCCTAGACTGAAACCATGGCCGTTGTCGCCGAAGTCATCCACGATCTGGCCGTCAAGCACCGGATCGCGCTCACCCGCTATTCGTCCGGCGTGGTCCGCAAGGTCATCGCGTTTCTGAACCGCATCGAGGTTTCCGTCGTCGAGCGGCTGGTGAGGACCAGCAACGAGACGGTCGCCGGCATCCGGCTTGAACAATTGCTCGCCGAGATCCGTTCCATCCAAAGCCAGGGCTGGGCGATCATCGACGGCAGGCTGACGACCGACCTTGCAGACCTGGCCGGGACAGAGATCGCCTTCGCCGACAAACTGGTGGCGCTGATCCCGCCGGCGGAAGCCACGGTCGGAGCGGCGTTCAGCGGTGCGCCAACGCTCGCCCAAGTCATGGCCGCGGTCAACGCGCGGCCATTCCAGGGCCGGTTTCTGAAGGACTGGCTCAGCAACGTCGGTGACAGCGCGGCGGCCAAGGTCCGCGACGCGATCCGCATGGGCTTTGTCGAGGGCAAGACGACCGACCAGATCGTCCGCGCGATCCGCGGCACTGCGGCGGCAAACTACCGCGACGGGCTGATGGAGGGCCCGCGGCGCGACGTCGAGGCGGCGGTTCGCACGGCGATCACCCACACCGCTTCGGTCGCGCAGGATGAGGTTTTCAAGGCCAACGCCGACGTGATCCAGGCGCTGATCTGGACGTCGACGCTGGACTCTCGGACGACGCCGATCTGCCAGTCGCGTTCGGAGATGGTGTTTCCGATCGGGCAGGGGCCGCGGCCGCCGGCTCATTGGAACTGCCGTTCGGTAATGCGACCGCAGATTGCGCCAATCCCCGGCGTCGTCCCGTTCAAGGCTCCGACCTACCAGCAGTGGCTGAAGGGCCAGAGCGCGGCCACGCAGGACGATGTTCTAGGCGCCACGAGGGGAAAGCTGTTCCGAAACGGCGGCTTGACCGTCGACCGCTTCGTCGACCGCACCGGCAAGACGCTGACCCTCGATCAGCTGAAGGCGCGCGACGCTGAAGCTTTTGCCAAGGCAGGCTTGGCAGTATAGTCGCGGCGTGACGAAGCGCCCGTTCAAGGTCATCGACGGAACGCCCGCGCCGGACACACCGGCCGAGCGCGTCCAGGCAAGGATGCGCAAGCAGCCCAAGCCCGAACATCTGATCCGCTGCCCCCGCTGCACGGGCATAGCCGTGATCGAGACCAAGATCGGCATGACCTACCGGGCCGGAAAGCCGGTCGGCGGGGCCAAGCAACTGATCTGCGCGATCTGCCTGCGCGGCGGCGAGCACGTCGTTGTGGGCTAAGATTTCGAAGCCGCGGCGTCGCGAGTCTGTGTCGTTATCTCGCGGCGGCCATCCAGCCACTTTTCAACCTTGGCGACGTCCCAGACGCGACAGCCCGGTGAAAGCAGATATCCGGTGGGGAATCCTTGATCACGAATTAGGCGTCCGAGCTGCGGCCAGTTCATGACTATGCCCGCCTCATTGAGATCGGACATCCGCATGAGTCGTGGATGTTGAATATTGAATTCGTCCATGTTTCACCCGTGGATGAGGTTACTGAAAATTACATCTCATAACCGGCGTGAGCAATACTGTTACCTAGGAATTCTCGGGGCGATTTACTTAGGATAATCATGACGATGTCGGCTGAGCGCACTTGATCGCAAGTTTATTTTTGTGCAGCTCTCCGCGCGCCCCTGACTAGCAGCGCCCCGGCGCTCCTTTCGGCGGACACCAGGGCGCCGCCGCGAAGCCTGATCTGATCGTATCAACCGGCGAGCCGGGGCGCTGGACCCGTCGAGGGTCGGCCCATCGTAATCGCTGAAGGTCCGGAAGCCCTGGAACCTTGAGAATTCCGGCTCTTGCCGGTGAACCCGCCACAGCCCGCGGATGCGGCGTGGCGCACGTGCGGATGCACAGAGGACCACATGGATATCAAGACAGTGGAGATCGAGGGCGTCACCTATGGCGTGCTCGAAGCCGGCAAGCCGGTAGTGATTCACGACGATGGCAAGGAGGTCCCTTTCGACATCCCGGCCACCTATGCGCGGATGTCGACGGACGGGCGCGAAAACACCGGCCTGCGCACCAAGCTGGCTGACGCGGAAAAGCGCCTCAAGGCGTTCGACGGCATCGAGGACCCAGACGCAGCCCGCAAGGCGCTGGAGACCGTGGTCAACCTTGACCAGAAGAAGCTCATCGACGCCGGCGAGGTTGAGAAGGTCAAGGCCGACATCGCCAAGGCCTATGACGCGAAACTGGCTGCGGCCGACGAGCGCACCAGGGCCGTGGAGGGCCAGCTCTACGCCGAAAAGATCGGCGGGGCGTTCGCCAGGTCCAAGGTGATCGCCGACAAATGCGCGATCCCCGCGCCCATGGTCGAGGCCTATTTCGGTAAGAACTTCAAGATCGAGGACGGCAAGGTCATCGCCTATGGCGCGGACGGCCGGCCGGTCCTGTCTCGCACCAACCCGGCCGATCCCGCCGGCTTCGAAGAGGCCCTCGAAACCCTGATCAGCGCCGACCCGAACAAGGACGCCATCCTGCGCGGCCAGACCGGCGCGGGGGGCGGCGCAGGGCAGGGCGGCGGCGCAACCGTTGGCCCGAAGACCATGAAGCAATCTGAATTCAACGCGCTCTCCGCCAAGGATCGCGCAGCGAAAATGGCTGAGGGCTACACGCTAGCCGCCTAGCGCTACGGCGCCGGAATAACACCGCCGGGCGGCCTGGATGGGCGCCGGCGCTTGGGTCGGATGACCCGCAACGTCACCCCGATCCCAGAAACCGCAGCGCCGCACTGACGACGCCGCTTCTCGTGCCGCCTGTCGGCCAGAAGGACCCATCCCATGTCCAATACCTTGACTGCTCTCGCCCCGACGCTGTTCAGCGCCGCCAAGGAAGTCGCCGCCGAGCCGTTCGGTGTGGTTTCCGCCGTCAACACGATGTTCGATGACAAGGGCGTTGCCAAAGGCGATACCGTGACCGTCGACGTCGCGCCGACCCGCGCGGCGGTTGACTTCGTGCCATCCAACGCCACCACGACCGGTGACGACGCGGTCGCCTCTTCGATCGGCGTCGTCATCACGGCGTCCAAGAAGGTGTCCTGGCACCTGACCGGCGAGCAGCAACGCTCGCTGGAGAACGCCACGATCAGCCAGGACTGGGTCAAGCAGCTGCTCAGCCAGGGTATGCGCACCGTGCGCAACCTCGCCGAAGTGGACGCGGCGACTGCCGTGAAGCAGGGCGCTTCTCGCGCCTACGGCACCGCCGGCACCACGCCCTTCGGTTCCGACCTCACCGCGATGACCAACGCGCGCAAGATCCTGATCGACAACGGCGCTCCGAAGGCCGACCTGCAGATGGTCTTCGACACGAACTCGGGCCTGAACCTGCGCAACCTCGGCGTCCTGCAGAACGCCTATCAGGCGGGCTCCGACGCTGAACGCCGCTCCGGCGAATTCCTGCCGCAGATGGGCTTCCGTCTGTCGGAAAGCGCCGGCATCGCGCTTCACACCAAGGGCACCGGCGCCTCCTACACCACCGACAGCGCCGGCTATGCGGTCGGCGCGACATCGATCACCACGATCACCGGCACCGGCACCTTCCTTCCCGGCGACGTCGTGACCTTCGCTGGCGACACGAACAAGTACATCGTGAAGACCGGCGCCGCCGCTCCTGGCGTGATTGTCCTGCAATCGCCGGGCCTGCGGGTCGCCATTGCGGCCGCACCGACCGCGATCACCATCGGCAACAACTACACCGCCAACCTCGCCTTCGAGCGCAACGCCGTGGTCGGCATCATCCGGCCGCCGCTGATGCCCGCGAACCCCACCATCCAGCAAATGCCGATCAGCGACGACAAGGGCATGACCTACCTCATGCTCGACATCGCCCAGTACGGCCAGCGGACCTGGGAGTTGCACCTGGCCTGGGGCTTCAAAACAGTGAACGGCGAGTTCTCCGCCGCGATCCTCGGCTAAGCCGAAGCGTTGAACGAAGGGCCGGGCATCGTGTCCGGCCCCAGTATCAAGGAACGACCCATGTCCGAAACCTGCCCCACCGTGAAGATCGTCGCTGACAACGAAGCCGGCCACGTCGTGATCAACGAGGAAGACTTCGACAAGAAGACCATGAAGCTGGCGAAGGGCGAGACCGAGCCTGCCGCCGCCGAACCGGCCGCAGAATAAGCCTGTAGGCGCGGAGGCTAGCGCTTTCGTCGCAATATTCGAGACGGGTCGATTCCCAACCGGATAAGCGCACGACCGGCCCTGGCCTTCTTCCGCGCCATTGCCAGGGTTACCTCGGGGTAACCACCAAGGCCAAGATCGCGCCGGCGACCCGAGATGGTCACTCGTAAAACCCAGCTTCGGCCACCCGTGGGAATGACATGAAGCGCAAGTCCCGGAATGCGCCCGACAAAGTACAAGCCGGGCTTCGTCAGCATCGCGACCTCGCGATAGTTCATCTCCCGCTTAGCCAACGTCGCCGCCCACCGCGGTCAGTTTGCTGAGCGCGGCGCGCAGGTCGCCGACCCGCCACGCCGTGACGCGCGGACCCAGCTTGTGCGGCTTCGGGATACGGCCGGCTTTCACGCCGCGCCGCACGCTCTCGTCGCTGCAGGCGTAGAGGGCCTGCACAACCGGGATGCGGACGTGGGCGGAGTCGGGAAGGCGGTCGAAGCCCTCAAGGGACGCGAGGGCGTCATTGGTCAGCATATTCATTGATTGTCCTCCTGTGACTGCCTGAAAGTATCTGCATAGCTGAGTGGGCAATCCAGAAATATCTATGATGGGTGTGGTGGCTTAAACCGCGCTCTGTCCGAGACAGAACCTTCCGTATAACTCGTTCACAACTACGTGAATACTTACCGTTAGCGGCCATAGCGCCAACGGCTGGGAGGCCTGACCCATGTCGCTGATCGTCGAAGACGGCACGGCCAAGGCCAACGCCGAGTCCTACATCAGCGTCACCGACGCCTCGACCTACCACGCCAACCGCGGCAACGCGTCCTGGCCGAGCAGCAACGCGACCCAGTGCGAACAACTGCTCCGCAAGGCCACCGACTACATGCTGCAGGTCTACCGGACCCGCTGGCAGGCGTTCCGCACGACGACGACCCAGGCCCTGGACTGGCCCCGCTATGGCGTGGAGATGCGCGACGGTCCCGGCGGTCTCGGCAGCATCATGCCGGCCTATTACCCGAGCAACAGTGTTCCCACAGCCGTCGCCAACGCCTGCGCCGAGTTGGCGCTGAAGGCGCTTGCCGGCGACCTGACGCCCGACCTGACGCAGGCGATCAAGAGCAAGACCGTCGGCGCGCTGGCGATCGAATATCAGGACTATTCTCAGGCGACGAAGACCTACCGCGCCATCGACAACCTGCTGGCTCCGCTGCTCGCGGCGGGAAGCGGCGTGCGGGTTATCCGCGCGTGACCTTCTACGCTGACCTTGCGACGACAGCCGACCAGATGCTGGCCGAATTCGGCCAGGCGATCACGCTCACGCGCGCAGCGAGCGGCGGGACCTACAATCCCGTCACCAGCAAGGTCGAGGGCGGATCGCCCGTCGTTCAACTCGCCACCGGCGCGGTGTTCGAATATCCGATCTCCATCCGGATCAAGGGCGGCGATCAGCGCCAGGCCGATTCGATGATCCTGGCCGGTGACCGTCAGCTGTTGCTGTCCGTCAACCATCCGGACGGCACGCCGCTCAACCCGCCTCCCAAGGCCGACGATAGGGTCACCCTGCTCAGCGGCGTCACCTACACGATCACGACCGTCGCGCCCCTCGCGCCGGCTGGCATCCCCGTCTACTTCGAGTGCAACATCCGCGGTGCAGCCTGATGGCCGGCCCGTTCGAACTGGCGCTTTCGGACTTCGCTAAGAAGGCGGGCGATCAATCGGATCGCGTGGTGCGCCAGGTGGTGCTGGAGGTCGGCTCACGCGTCGTGGCCAGATCCCCAGTCGACAAGGGCCGCTTTCACGCCAACTGGTTTTATGGCGAGGGTGCGCCTCCCGTGCAGACCACGGACGCGGGCACGCCCGAACTTCACGGCGCGCCCACCCCTGAGGGCGCTGCGGAGACGGTCCACTACATCGCCAACAATCTGCCCTATGGGCCAACCATCGAATATGGCCTCTATCCGAACCCGCCGAAGGGCGGCAAGGGCAGGACCATCGGCGGGTTCTCGACCCAAGCTCCGCAAGGTGTTGTCGGCCTGACCGTGCTGGAGTTTTCAGGCATCGTCGACGGCGCAGCGGCCCAATCCAGATGAGCGTCACCCTGGTTCGGCAAATCCTGGAGCAGGCGCTTGCCGCCGCGAGCCTGGCGATCGCCACGCAATACGAAAACGGCCCGATTTACGTGCCCGTCCTCGGCGTGCCCTATCAGCGCTGCACGATCCTGTTCGCCAAGCCCGACAACACCGAATTCGGCGCCAGCTACGGCGAGCAGGGCTTCATGCAGGTGGACCTCGCCTATCCGGACGGCGCGGGCACTGTTGACGCCAATGCCCGCGCCGACGTCCTGCGCACGACGTTCAAGCGCACGGCGAGCTTTTCAGCCTCGGGCCTCGTCGTGAACATCATGAACACCCCGGAAGTCTTTGGCCCAGGCCAGAACACCGGCGACCGCTACATGCTCGCGCTGCGCATCCCGTTCAGCGCGCAGATCATCGTCTAAGCCAACTCACCGGAGACATTGGATGACCAAGAAAGCGCCCGCCAAGGCGGCCCAAACCCGCGCGCCGGCCTCCGCCGCTACCACCCACCGCGCCGACCATGCCTTGGCATACGTGCGCGGCTTCCTCAGCCACCACGGCATCGCGGCCGAAACCTTCACCGCCGAGAACGCCGCCGCACTTCTCGAAGCCATCGACAGCGCGAAGTAGCGCAACCCCGGCCGGTCTCCGGTCGCCCATCCCCATAGATCGGAGATCATCCCATGACTGTCGCTCAGTCCATCGCCGTCACCGTCAAGCGCGTCAAGCAATCGGGGCTCGGCGTGCCGGGCTCGGCCGGTTCCCAGCTCATGCGCCGGGTCACTCTGACCCTCAACAAGCAGAGCACGGTCTATTCGTCGAACGAGATCGTCAGCCACCAGCAATCGACCGGCGCGACGCAGGGCCCGAGCGCGATCAACGGCTCGCTGAGCGGCGAGTTGTCGCCGGCGTCCTACGAACTCGAAATGGCCGCGCTCTGCCGCCGGGACTTCACCGCCGCCTTCACCGCGATCACAGCCGTCTCGCTGACCATCGCAGGGGCCGGCCCGACCTACACGGTGACCCGCGCCGCCGGCTCGTTCCTGACCGATGGGGTCAAAAAGGGCCACATCATCCAGTTGAGCGTCGGCGCGCTGAACGCGGCCAACAGTTCCAACAACCTGCTCGTGACAGCCGTCACCGCCACGGTGCTGACCGTCGCGCCCCTGGCCGCCGCCAACGCCCTGGTCGCTGAGGGCCCGATCACCGGCTGCACCGTCTCGGCGCCCGGCAAGGCCACCAACCCGCCGACCACCGGGCACACGAACGACTATTTCACGTGGGAGAAGTTCTTCTCCGACATCGTCAAGTCCGACCTGCTGACCGACGTGAAGCCGGCGGACATGACGATCACCGTCCCGGCCAACGGCATCCCGACCGTCGCCTTCACCATGGCCGGCCTTGGCCGCACCATCGGCGGCGCCGAGGTGCTGACCTCGCCCTCGGCGGCCACCACCAGCAACGTGGTTGCCGGCGTTCAGGGCAAGATCGTCATCAACGGCGCGATCACGGCGGTCACCAACGTCACCTTCAAGGTGGACGGCAAGACCACCACGGGCGACCCCGAAGTCGGCTCCAGCACGCTCTCCGACCTGCAGCGCGGCAAGATCGACGTGGCCGGCTCCTTCGCCGCGAAGTTCTCCAGCCAGACACTGCAAACCCTGCGCGACAACCAGTCGGTGATCACGTTCATCGTCAGCGCCGCCGACAGTTCCCTGCCGGGCGCCAACTTCGTCGTCTTCACGCTGCCGGCGATCAAGATCATGACCGACGACGCCGACGACGCCGCCGACAAGCAGGTCATCCGCACCTACCAGTTCACGGCCCAATACAACGGGTCGGGCGGCGCGGGCACCGACAGCGTTCAGTCGATCCTGATGATCCAGGATTCTCTGGCCACCTGATCCTGACGTCGCGAGACCGGGGCGTGTAGAGCCCCGCCGCGCAAAGACCCTCCCCCAACTTCAAGGGCCGGTCGCACCGGTCCTCCTTTTGGAGACCACCCGATGAGCAAGCTCACCCTCGACAGCTTCAACTCCCGCAAGGCCAGCGAGACGCCGTTCAAGATGGAGTACATGCTGCCGGACGGCACGCCATCCGGCTTCATCCTGCATGTGATCGGCGACAACGCCGGCGCCGTGGTCGCCGAGCGCAACCGGCTGATCAACGAGGACCGGGTTCGGGTCAGCGCTCAGCAGGCGCTGGCCAAGCCCGGCCAGCCCTTGCCGATCAACCCGGTCGAAAACGATCTCAGCTTCGTCCAGAAGCTGGCCGCGGCGCGCATCGTGGGCTGGGAAGGCATCGACGACGCCTTCACGCCGGACGCGGCCGTGCAGCTGATGGCCGACGCTCCGGAAATCCGCGAACAGGTCGTGCAGGCCTCGCAGACGGTCGGAAATTTTACGCAGCGCTCGCCGAAGGGCTCCTGACCTACGCGCGAGCGCAGTTCGCACTTCGGAAGCCCCTGGAGGGCGCGGAGAACGGCAAAACGGTCGGGCAGACCCTGGCGGAACTGGCCGAGGTTGGCGACCCAGAGGCGATGGCTGAGCTGGCCGCGCTTCCATCGCTTCCGCCGCTCGCCGCGCACGTCTGGGGCTGGTTCTTCGACATCCGCGCCACCGGCGGCGTGACCGGCATGGGGCCGGCCCGCCTGACCCGATCCGAAATCCAGACCTGGGAAGCCGAGACGGGGAATTCCCTCGCGTTCTGGGAACGCCGAGCGATCCTCGACCTCGACGCGGCGTGGATGGCCTAGCGGGCACGAGTGGCGTGGAGTACTTTCCCCCGAACTCTGGGGAAGTGACATGCGGACGGATTTGAGCTTGGCGCTGGTCGCGCTCGCGCTGGCGGGTTGCGCGACGCCCTACCAAGAGCAACGCTGGTATACCACCGGCGGCGTTGCGGCGAAGCAGATCAGCAGCGACACCTTGTTGGTGTCGGCCAAGGGCAATCTCTACACCAAGTCCGATACGGTGCAGCAATACGCCTATCGTAAAGCCGCCGAGGCTACGCTGGCCGCCGGCAATGACTGGTTTGCGCCATCGAGCTCGCGAGACAGTTCCCGCACTGGGTATGCAGGCTCGAATTTTGGGTCAACATTCCTGGCCTCGCCGCTCATTCTGCCCGGCGAGACAATGACCGTGAAGATGGGAAAGAACCCCCGTCCGGACGGGGCCATGGACGCCCGAGACGTCATCGAACATCTGGCGAAGTAGCCCCTAGTATAGCCCACCAAGCCGCAGGGTTGCCTCGATTGTCGCCCGATGGAGTAAGTCGTCGGCGCTTCCGATTTTCAGTCCGTCCCAACCCTCGATCAGGGAGCCGCATCCATGTCCGATCTGGCGAGCCTGATCATCCGAATTCAAGCCCTCGGCGCGACCGAAGCCAGGCAGGCGATGGATGCGCTGACGGCTTCGGCCGGGACGGCGGAGGTGGCTACCAAGTCGCTCTCCGCCGCCCAGGTCAGCTTCGTGCGCCAGCAGCTTGGCGGCGATGCGGCCATTATCGCCTCAAGGGGTTCTGTGGCGGCCGGGCAGTTGCTCTACGCCGAAGCGCTGGCGAAATCGAACGCGGCACAGACCGCATCGGCCGCGTCCGCCAAGATTGCGGGAGAGGCGACCAAGGCGCTCGGCGTGGCGGCGGGGGCGGGCGTGGTGGCGCACAAGGAACTCGGCGCCGCCGCGAATGAGATGGAGAAGGTGCTGGCCCGCACCGGCGGGACGGCTCTGCGGACCCGCGAGTCCTTGGTCCTGCTGCACGAGTTCAT
>JAYUBD010000172.1:0-7293 GCA_043740995.1 Caulobacteraceae bacterium
ATATGCTAAGGTGGTTGGTGTATGATGTTCTCAACCGGGCGAGCATCCTTTAGAGTCCTTCATGTTCCAGTTTGAATTTGGCAAACCGAAGACTCGGCCAACGATCATAACGACGCCCGCAGCGCAGGACGTCCAAGAGGCCCCGATAACTCATCGCGCCCTGTTGGCCTGGAGCGAGCATTGCGTCGAGTGCGCGGCGCCGGCCTGCTACTCAACCTGCGACCTCTACCTACCGACGTCCTCGGGCAAGTGCCGCCGGTTTGAGGACGGGATCGTGCCCAACAGCGCTTTGGGCAGCGAGGACGGCCCCGCCGCCGAGGTCCGGTTTCGACGCTGGGGCAAGCTCGAAGCCCAGGGCAACGCCTCTATGATGTCCCTGAATATGGTCCGCAGCACCGAGCGGGCGCTGAACCTCGTTGCGCCGATCGGCGGGCGGATCGGGCGCGGAATCGCACGCGCAACCGGCGATGCCCGCTGGGCCACCGCCATGGAGGCGCTGCACAAGCGGATCAATGATCGCCTGCAACGTCGGCAGGACCGAGGCGCCCTGCCCAACGCCTTCGTCGCAGAGATCGTCAATCCTGGATCCGAACCGGTTCGGACCATCCTCACAGCCACCGTCGACAAGGCCCGGCTGGTTCGTGCAGTCCGGTCCGACCAGCTACCCACGCCGGTAAGCCTAGCCATCGTTGCGCCGCCAGGGTTCTCCCGACAGGTTCTGCCCGTCCTAGAGATGCGCGACCTCTTCCTCTCGGGTTTGCCGTTCAACCTGTCCCTGGTCCCCGCCGACGGCGACGACGCACATCTGATTTTCCGCCGCCTTGATCTGGTGGCGCTTGGGAAGACCCACGTGGGGAACCCAGTTTCCGCGAGCGTTGCTACGCCCGCCGCCAAGGCGGGAAAGCTGGTGATCTTCGATCTAGACAACACCCTGTGGGACGGCGTCCTACTTGAGGGAGAGGTGACCCTTCGCCCCGGTATTGCCGAATTGTTCCGCGTATTGGACGAGCGAGGAATCCTAATCTCCATCGCCAGTAAGAACGCCTATGACGATGCTATGGCCAAGCTCGAGGCGCTAGGCCTTGCGGATTATGTCCTGCATCAGCGGATCGGCTGGGCGCCTAAGTCCGAAAGCGTGGCCCAGATTATCGCCGCCATCGACATCGGGGCCAACACAGTAATCTTCATCGACGACAATCCGTTCGAACGGGCGGAAGTCTCCACCGCCGTCACCGGCGTGGAGGTTCTGGCGGATAGCGTCATTTCTACACTGGCAGAACACCCGCGCCTGCAGGGTGCGGTGACGCCAGAGTCGCGGGGTCGGCGGGAGATGTACCGCCAAGCCGTCATCCGTGAACAGACCGCCGCCAACTATGGAGACGACTACCTCGCCTTCCTGCGGGACTGCGATATCCATGTGGAGATCCGCCCCGACCGGCCAGAGGATTTCGACCGTGTCGTCGAACTGGTCCAGCGAACCAACCAGCTCAACTTCTCGGGCCGCAAGTATGACCGGAAGGCTATCAGCACAATTCTGGGAGAAGGCCGAGATCGACACGTGGTGATCTGCCGCGACAAATTTGGTGGCTACGGCACCGTCGGCTTTTGCCTGTCACATCGTGAGCCGACGGAGGACGGCGGCGAAGCGGTCGTAGTCGAGGACTTCATGCTGTCCTGCCGAGTACAAGGCAAGTTCATCGAACAGGCCTTGTTCTGGCATCTGGCCGAGGGACCAGGGAAGACGCCCGCCAAGGCCGTTGTGGTCAACTTCAAACCGACTGACCGCAACCGCGCCGCCGAGATGGTCCTGGGAAAGCTGGGTTTCACACACGGCGCCGATGGTCGGTTGCGCCGGGACCTGAAGCCGGGCGATCTGGCGGTGGACTTCCTTACGATCGAGGCCTGAACGCGCCCTTTAGGCTCGAGGCCAAAGGCATCCAGTCGAAAGCGCCTCGGACCTTTAAGGCGAACAGCCCGGGCGAATCCGCCGGATCGACTGAAGTCCGTCCGCGCGAGATCCCCGCATCGCCGGCGCCAATCGCCTGCGGCGCCACGGTGTAGACGAAGCGGTAACCTGCTGCACGCGCCTGCTCGACGATCCGGCCATCATGGTCACCGTACGGAAAGGCCAAGGTGTCAACGACGCACCCAAGGAGGCCTTCGAGGTCCGCCCGTGACGACGCCAGCTGATTGGCGACCTCACCATCCAATAAGGTCGTCAGGCGCGGATGGGTCACAGTATGCGAGCCAATTGCGATGAGGTCGCGAGGCAAGTCGGCGATCTCCTCGGCCGTCATGACGAACTCATCGCGATCGCCGCTAGTTTCCATGCGCCAGCCCGGCTGCCGCCCCAGGTTGCCCGTCGGAACGAAGATCGTCGCCGGAACGCGGTGGCGAGTCAGAGCGGGCAACGCGTTTTCGCGCACGGATCGGAAGGCATCGTCGAATGTGACGGCGACGTTCGGTCGGTCGGACGCGAGTGGGCCTGTATGGTCGGCAAGGACCAAATTCGCCGTTCTTTTGAGGTGCGCCATCTGCGCATCGAAGGCCGCCGCGTGCGCTGGCGGAACGGCGTGATAATAGAGGATGGTCAGCTTGGGCGCAGGCGGGACCAGCCTCGCCGCACGGTCCCAAGCAATGGCGACCACAGCCTTGACGGCGTCCTTGAGTCTCATGACGGCGTCCGGGAGGGGGCGTCATAGCCGGCCAACCATTCGGATCGCCGATTCCAGACCTCCCGCCATTTGGCACGGGATACGCCAGGCTCATCCCGGCGACCGGAAATGAAGCGAGAGCCCAGCATCCGAAGGGCTGACCACAGCAGCATGAGGGCACGTCCTAGCGCCACCGCTAGCGGGTTCCAGTGCTTCCGCATCAGCGTCACGCGCCCACGGACCGTGCGCACTATCTTGTCGACCCCGGTTGCCTCCGACACTCCGCCCACGTGGACGATCTCCGCCTCAGGGGTGATCCCCGGCCGCGCGCGGAGCGCCTTGGCCCGGAGGCAGAGGTCCGCCTCTTCCGCATACATGAAAAACGCCTCGTCGAACCCACCCAGCTGCCGCCACAGACTGGTGTCGATTAGAAGGAAACAGCCGGTCACGATATCGACATCGGCAACCTTGTCGCGCTGCCAATCGCCGTAGCCCTCGGAGCTGAACAGGCGGCTCTTGGGAAACATATGGGTCAGGCCGAGCGCCGAGCAGAAAAGACTCCAGAGTGTCATCCGCGCCCAACAGCTTGTTGGGTTCAGCGTGAAATCCGGAAACAAGGTTCGGCCTCCCCAGATGCCGCGCTGCGGTTCCCGCTCGGCGAACGCCCAATGGCCGGCGTGGCTGTTCTCGAGGGTCACAGTGTCTGGGTTGAGCAACAGAATGCGCCGACCCCGCGCCTTCTGGGCGGCAATATTGTTGCCCTTGGCGAACCCGACATTCACGGGATGGGTGATGAGCTCGATTTGCGGAAAGGCCACTGCGATCGCTGCGGCGCTTTCGTCCGGCGACTTGTTGTCGAGAACGATCACCTCGAAATTCACCGGTGGCGGATGCCGGAAAAGGCTCGCAAGGGCCTCCAAGGTCAACGCCTTGGTGTTGTAGCTGATGATAATGACGGACAGCTCGACCGGCCTGTCCTGACCCGGTCCTATAAACACCATCGGATCTCCCCGGCGGAGCGCGGCACGGTCCGGCTCAACCTGAGAACAGTGCCGACAGTCGTTTCAAAAGTCTTATGGGCAATGGGGTCTCCGAGGCTGAGGTCAAACAGATGCTTGGAACCAGTTGAGCGACCCGCCTGCGGTCCCGCGACCAGTGCGAAAGCCTTTTGGGGGTTGGTAGCTGATCTCCAGCGCTGACGGTAGCGCCCGGCCGATGGAACTGATGGGGTTGCGCAGCGAACGACCGCCGGGCTCTGGCGCGCTGCTCTGGGGGTTGGGCAGCCGTGAGCGAGTGCGGGCGGGCGTGGCTGTAGGCGTGCCCTCAATCATTCGGATGTAAACACTAACGCCATCGGCACACCCGCATAGCCCAACCCAGGCGCCGCGAATTTGGCCGGGGTGTGGGTGAACTGGTTGAGCAACATCGAAGACTCGAGAGAAGCGCGGACCGCGGCTGTATTTCGCGCGATTTTCGGAACCGCGCGCGCCTCCTAGGCTACTGCTCTCCCAGATCGCCGCTTCGGCTTGCCCGGTTGGGGGTTATCTTCCCATTCCTTGCCCAACTGCGCCGCGACCTCGTCCAGAAACGTCCACGGTGTGGGATCGAGAAACGCCGGGAAATGCGATTTCGCCCGCCATCCGGAGTCCGGAGCGGCCTCAAAGCGCAGACATGCATCCGCAAGGGCTGCAGCGACTGTGGAACCATCAATGTCCGGGATCGAGAGGATGTTGTCGTGGGTCGGACCCAGGTCTTTGTTGGCGTAACGGTTTGTAATCGTGGCGATGCCGAAGTGGGCCATTTCCAGCGGCGGATAGCTCGGATGTGGTGAGGACATCAACGAGATGCCGACCGCAGTCGACCGTAAAAGCTCGGCGTAGTCCTCCAATGAAAGCTTGCCGAGCGAACGGATTGCCCGCCCTGGCGCGAAGCCCACCGGATCATGTGGCATGCCGGCGGAGACCACCTCCCAACCTGCGAGCTCCGGATAGCGCGCCGCCCAGAGTTTCAGGCCACTCGTGATCGCCGGAAAGCAGTTCCGCGGAATTGACGGGCGTCCGTAGACCAGGATGCGCCGCGCTTTTTCCGACGGACCGGCGGCGAGTGCAGGGCGCAGACTGTTCGAGATCTTGGGCTCGAAGACGAAGGATCGGGCCACCCGGTGCCCTTGGGCCTGGAAGAAGGTGTGCAGCTGGTGGCTGTTGAACATGCCCCAGCAAGGCCGCGTCGGCTCAAACGCCATCCTGGCCAGCATGTGCGTCGACGAGAACGGGTAGAACCCCGGCTCGTATTCCTGGATCAGGTAGAGGAATGGCCGAATCGCACCGCCGAAGTGGCGCGCCTGGGCGTCCAGCAAGTCCCGAATGTTGAGCGTGATCCACCAGTTGTAGCTGACGAAGACCTCTCGCGAACGCACCGGCAATTGAGGGGCCTGAGCTTCACGCACCACCACCTCGATAGCCGAGGGATCGAGGCCTGCGGCTCTCGCCCGGCGGTCGACCATATCTCGGTCGTGGACGCGCTCGAAGTCGTCGGTAACAATGCGCAGGTCGCAACCGGCGCGCCGACCGATCTCCAGGAAAATCTCTAGGCCTGTGGTCACGCCCCCGAACGCGGCGTGAGCCGCGACGCTTGGGATCACCAGGGTTAGCCTGGGCCGAGGGTTCTCGTCGGCCAACATCTTGTAGCCATGCAGAACTATCGTCTCAAGCGGCGGCGAAGCAAGCTGCTCGCGCACCTTGACGACCAGGTTGCGGAGCCCCGTCGGCATACTGCGCTTAATGTACTCTCGTACCTTCGACATGCGCCTAGCGAACCTTGGCTTCAGGCGCTCGTCTCACGAGCGCGCCAGTACGGCGATGGCCGCCGTGGCCACAACTATCCGGGCAAATGAAGCCGCCACTAGCCACCGGTCGATAATCTGTAGCGGCCTCGCGGCATAGTAGGAGACCGCCAAGGACAGCGCGGCCCCCAGTGCGAACGCCAAGGGGATCGATAGGATCGAAAGCCCAGCCGCCACGAAAACGAAGGCGGCCGGAAAGGCCGCGGCGCGCATGGAGGTGATCAGCGGAAACTTTCCTGTCTGCCCATTAGCCATCAGAACAGTGGTCAACCACCCCTGCTCCAGCTGGATCATCTGCACAATCGCTGAGGCGAAAATGATGTTGCGAAGGCCACCATAGGCGGGGCCATAGAGAAGCCTCACGAGCATCGGCCCAATTAGTGACATGCCCAGAAGGAAAACCAGCGAACCGGCGATCACCATGGCTCCCAAACGATTGGTGCGCCGCCATCGCTCGGCTTTGCCGAGGTCGCGGTCCGAAAGGATCGGCAGCAGCATGCTCATGGTCATCTTGTTGGCCAGCGCCGAGACCCCTTGGCCGATTGCGCAGGCAGCGGCATAGAGCGCCAACTGCTGCTTGCTGAAGGTTGTCGCGACCACCATCCGGTCGCCCTGGCTCGCTGCGAACAGCATTGCGGCATTGATGTAGATCGGCGTCGAAAAGCGCGCCACGAGCGCAGTCACGCGGCGTCGTGGCCAAAAGCTGTAACGATGCCGAGCGAGGAGATGGCTCATCGCCACTTGCGTTACGGCATTGAAATAGGCGCCCACCAGGACCGCCCAAAAACTATGCGTCAGCAGGGCCACGATGGTGGTTGTAGCGAGTTCGACGCTAAAGCGCGCCGTGTCGATGAGTGTCTCGCGCTCAAACCTATGTTGCCGCTGCTGTAACTTGTAGCTGAGGTTCACCAGGCCGCGCAGGGAAACCACCCCGCCGGTGAGCGCAATGGGAATAAAGAGCTCCCGGGAGCTGAACACCAGCGACAGCGGGTAGGATGCCAGGGCGATCGCCACGCCGACAATCACTGATCCACCGACCCGGAAGGCGTGCGACGTACGCATCAAGTCCGATCGATCACCAAACCGATGCTGGACTATGAACCTGTCGATGCCGGCGTCGGCGAACATGTCCAGCGCGCCCGTGATGGCGATCAAGATCACCGCAAGGCCGAACTCCGCCTGCCCGAGGATCCGCGCCAAGATCACCCCGCGCATGAAGGTGGTCGCAAGGCCAAACGCATTCGAGAACCCGACGATGAACAGGTTTCGAATCATTCGACGATCTGGACGGCTGCTAAGCCAGTGGAGTTTCGGCGGTGTTTCGGTAACTTCATCTGCCGCCAGGTCAGCTGGGTCGAGGGGCTCGCGGATCAATCCATTCCACGAATGGCGCACCTTTCCAAACACACTCTAGAGACCGCCTTGTTTCCGATCATTGAGCGACCCGCCCTTAGCCCGGCGCAGCAGTCAGTCTGTCGCGGGGTACAAGGACCCTGACTAGCTTCCAGGTGGACCAAAACCACCGCTAGAGTATGCCGCCGTCGAAAATTCCCGTGACGATCGGGTGAAACGCCGGTGGTGCAACGACCTCGCTAAATTGGTGCAAGATCGACGTGTCGCCGACGTAAGCCAATGGGATCGTGATGGTCTCGGTCGCCGCGAGGCCGGGATTGGTGACGTTGAGGTCGCTAACTTGGTCCAAGATTGACGTGTCGCCGATGTGAGCCTGGGGGATCGTGGTGTTCCCGGAGGTGACGAGACCGGTATTGCCGGTGCCGAGGTTGAAGTAGGTCGAGG
>JAYUBD010000173.1:0-7287 GCA_043740995.1 Caulobacteraceae bacterium
AGTCGAAACGGCCATTTTCCGGTGTCACCGGCGACTCTTCACACCCAGAAACGCGAGCAAAATCAGCGGTAGTCGATTCTCGTATTCCAGCCAAAACCCCGCAGATTTCGCCTAAGAGGCGAATTGTGGCTTTAACCTGTCAGTACCAACAGGCTGGCCAGGCGATCGGCGGGAATGCCAATGCCGGTGTCCTTTACAGAAAGGCGCAGGCCGTCGTCGGTGGGCCCGACACAGACCCGGACCTCGCCGCACTCCGTGAACTTGAGCGCGTTGGAGACCAGGTTGTAGAGGATCTGCCGCACCCTCGTGGAGTCGCCGACATAGACGCCGCGGGCATCGACCTCGACCTCCAAATCGAAGGACAGTCCCTTCTTGTGGGCGATGGCGGTGAAGGCGGCGTGCGCGCCCCGGGCCAGGTCGCTGATGTCGAAGGCGGCTTCTTCCAGCTCCAGCTTGCCAGCCTCTATCTTGGAGAGATCCAGCACGTCGTTGAGGATGCACAGCAAGGTTTCGCCGGACTGCCGTACCACGTCGAGACGACCGCGCTGCAGCGGGGTCATCTCATCGGCGGCCATAGCCTGGGCCATGCCCAGCACTCCGTTCAGCGGCGTGCGAATCTCGTGGCTCATGGTGGCCAGGAAGGTGGACTTAGCGCGGTTGGCAGTCTCGGCGTCTTCCTTGGCCTGCAGCAGCGCGCGCTCGGCCTCCTTACGCTCGGTTATGTTCTGCAATGCGCCGATCAGGCGCACGGGTCGGCCTTCGCGGTCGTTGATCAGACGGCAGGCGCCCGAGGTCCAAACCTCGCGATCGTCGGCGCGGAGCAATCTGTATTCGGGGCAATAGGGCGTCCCATCCTCGACGTGCCGTAGCCAAGCCGCTTCCACGCCAGGCCGATCGCGCGGATCGATAGTGGAATAGATGTCCTTGAAGAGCTCGTCATAGGTCTTGGGCTCGGTGAAGAAGGTGTCCTCGGCGCCGGCCTTGATTAGCTCGCGGCGCGCGTAGTCCATCTCGTAGACATGGATGTCGGCGATCTCCAGGGCCAGCGTCAGGCGCTGCTCGGACCGCTCGGTGGCCTCCAGGGCCTCCACCATGCTGGTGATGTTGTGGCTGGCGACGATCACTCCGCCCACCTCGCCATCGGCGCTGCGCCAGGGGACCATCTCGGCGGCGACCCAGCGGACCGTGCCGTCGTCGGCGCGATAAGGCACGCGGTCGGCGGCGATGACCTCGCCGGCCAGCACGCGGTCGTAGAACTCTCGCCAACGCTCGAACACCGCCGGGCGCAACTGCATCATGCTCTGGCCGACGGCCTCGCGATCGGTCAGCCCGACCTCCGCCGCCCAGCGGGGGCTGCAGCCGAGGACGGTGAGGTTCCGGTCGGTGATCACCAACGAGACCGGCATGGCTTTAACCACGGCGGCGAATGTGGCCATCATCGCCGACCGCTCGCGGCGGCCCTGTTCGCGGGCTTTTGTGGCCTGGGCGCGGTCCCACTCATCGGCAACGGAGGCCGCGAGGTCGGTGAGCCGTCCCGCCAGGCTGGAATTGAACGGCCGAACCTTCTGCCCCATCACGCAGACCACCCCGGGGATTGAGCCGTCCGCCAGGCGAATGGGGGCGGCGGCGTAGAAGCGCAGATAGGGCGGACCTGCGACGCTCGTCAGGGCCGAGGCGCGCGCATCGTTGCGACCATCCTCGATCCACAGGAATTCGCCGGTATCGAGGCTCCACTGCACATTGGAGGCGACGGCGTGATCGCCGCCCGGATCGCGGCTGCGCCAAGCGCGGCCATCCTTCACCAGGACCACCTGCGCCTCGACAGCGCCGAACAGCGTTCGCGCCAGGCGGGTGGTGCGGTCGCAGACGTCCTGGCTCAAATCGAGTTCAAAGGGGCGCTTCGGCGCGGGCTCTGGCGAACTGACATTTTCCACGCGCCGAATTCCATTCCGTACCGCTTCGCAGAACACAGTACGGAGAACGAGGTTAACCGTCTTTGTACATAGCGCCAAAACGCTCCGCCGCCGCCAACGTCTTTGTTTGCCTCGCCTGCGGGACGATCAGTGGGCTCGGATCGAGCCGTTTGTTCCGGGCGGGCGCAGAGGCAAGCGCGGCCCGCGCAGCGACGGCCGGCTGTACATCGACGCGTTGTTGTGGATGGCCAGGTCAGGGGCGCGCTGGAAGGATCTTCCGGAGCGGTTCGGGCCTGTCGATCGGGCCAAGCAACGTTACTATGTAGAATTCGGCGGGCCAAATGTCGGGATTGCGACCGTGGACATCGGCCCTCCAACCAAAACCTGTTTGTGCGCAGGATTGGCACCATCCGGCTCGCCGCGGATAGGGCCACGCCTCGGCAAATGCCGCTTGGCTTCCGCCGCAATTGACCGGTCCACACACCGCTGCAATTCAAGCGTTGCTGTTGATTTTATTGTCAATCCCCGTCTCTACGGGAACTGTCAACGGCGTCCAGACTTGAAAAGTTTTCCCAGCATTGGAGACCTGGATAATGAAAGCCGTAATCTACAATGGCCCGCGCGATGTGAGCGTTGGCGACGTCGACGACGCCCGGATCGAAAAGCCGACGGACGTCGTAATCCGCCTGACGACTACGAACATCTGCGGTTCGGACCTGCACATGTACGAGGGCCGAACCAGCTTCAAGAAGGGCAGCGTTTTCGGACATGAAAACCTCGGCGTGGTCGTCGAGGTCGGCGCCGGGGTTGATCGGGTGAAGAAGGGCGATCGGGTGTGTATGCCTTTCAATGTCGCCTGCGGCTTCTGCGAAAACTGTGAGAAGGGGCTGACGGGCTATTGCCTGACCTGCAATCCAGGAGCCGCGGGCGCGGCCTACGGCTTTGCCGACAAGGGCCCTTACCCTGGCGGCCAGGCGGAACTGCTTCGTGTGCCCTACGCGGACTTCAACTGCTTGGTGTTGCCCGACGACGCCGAGGCGAAAGAGGACGACTACGTCATGTTGTCCGACATCTTCCCCACCGGCTGGCATGCGACGGAACTGTCAGGGCTGATGCCCGGCGAATCCGTGGCGATCTACGGTGCAGGGCCGGTGGGTCTGATGGCCGCCCATTCGGCAATGATCAAGGGGGCGTCGCGGGTGTTCGTGGTGGATGCTCACGACGACCGGCTGAAGCTCGCCAAGTCGCTGGGCGCGATCGCCATCGACATGCGAAAGTCCGATCCGGTCGAGCAAATCCTGGCGCAGACCGAGGGCTTGGGAACCGACCGCGGCTGCGAGTGCGTCGGTTACCAGTGCTGCGACCGGCACGGCCAGGAGGCCAACAACTACACGATGAACTGCCTGGTCGGCAGCACCAAGGCGACCGGTGGGATCGGGGTGGTGGGGGTGTTCGTGCCGAAGGACCCCAAGGCGAAGGATGAGTTGGAGAAGCAAGGCCAGATGGCCTTCGACTTCGGCTCGTTCTGGTTCAAGGGTCAGCAGATCCGCACCGGCCAGTGCAACGTGAAGGCCTACAACCGCCGTCTCATGAACCTGATCCACACGGGCCGCGCTGAGCCGTCCAAGATCATCTCACACCGTCTGACGCTTGAAGAGGCGCCCAACGCCTTCAAACACTTCGATGCGCGCGACGACGGCTGGACCAAGGTTGTGCTCAAGCCGGCCGCCTGAGCGAAAGGCCACTCGACGCCATCGGCGCCGGGTGGCCGTCGTTCGTCATTCGGATTGGGGCTATGCGCTTGGCTGTTGCGAAGCATCCCAGGAGCGACCCTCGGACGGCGCGGAACCTTGTTCGCCGGTGGGACTGCCGCCGACGTAGCGCTCGAACTCTTCCTTGTAGCGCTGAGTGAGCTTTGCTTGGACGTCGGCGGGGGCCTTCTGTTTCAGGTCCAGGAACCAGGCGCCCTCTTCCTCAAACATGTGGTGGGCCACGGCTCCGCGGATGTGTTCGAGCTTATCAAGAAAGTCCTGGCTCATCGGGTCCATATTTTCGAGTGCGGCCATCTGCATCTTGACCGCCACCTGTTCGGTATAGCCCGTGTTGGCGTGCCCCTTTTCGTCCGCCTGGGCGAGCCCTGGGTAGAGCACCGACTCCTCGGCGATGGCATGGCCCGTGAGGATGATGCCGAGTTTCTTTTGGGCCGAGACGCGGGACGGCGCGTCGGAGGCGGACTTGACCGCGGCGAATGCCGCCTCGAGTTTCTGGTGGTGGTCAAGCACGAGAGATAGCCAATCGCCGGGTTCGGCTGCGGCGCTGGCCTTGGCGCGGGCTTCATCGCGTTCTTCCTGGCTTTCGGGCGGGGTGATGGCAGCAACGGCCTTATCTAAAATGGACATGTGAGGTCTCCAGATTGGGGAATATTTCCTCAACTGCCGTCTGGTCAGTCTGTTCCGAAACTGAATGGGCTTGAGCTCCGGATCTCGGTTAGCGCGTCGGAAGGAAGATTACGGCCGACGGTGAAAACATAAACTTGGCAGGAGATTGAGGCTGAACATGAAGTCGACCCGCGCCTGGCTCTAGCCCATGACCTCTCGCCACTCAGCCAGGGCGGCTGAGCGTCGTTCTCGGTAGAGGTCTCTGCTGATGAGGTGGCGTTCCTGATTGAAGTGGTTGTGGACCGTGCCGTGCACGGCGGCGAATTTCTGGAGGGTCTTCATCCTGCGAAACCGCTCCATCGCGCGCTCTCGTCGTCGGAACGGCTGGTGTGAGTTTTCCGCCCTGTTGTTGAGCCAGCGGCCGACCTCCTGACGATCGGCGTTGCCGATCTCTTTCAGGGCCGCGCCGTAGGATCTGAGGCCATCGGTGACCACGACCTGCGGAGTGCCATGGCGCTTCATGGCCCGCTTGATGAAGGCGAGCGCGGCGGCCTTGTCGCGGGTCTTGGTGACGTAGGACTCCAGCACCTCGCCCTCGTGGTCGACGGCGCGCCAGAGGTAATGCATCTCGCCGTTGATCTTCACGTAGACCTCATCGAGGCGCCATCGCCAGTGGGTGTAGGCCCGCATCCGATCGACCCGCTTTCTTGCGGATCTCGGCTGCGAACATCGGGCCGAACCGGTTCCACCAGAGCCTGACAGTCTCATGGCAGATATCGATGCCGCGCTCGAAGAGCAGGTCCTCTACGTTGCGCAGCGACAGCGGGTACTTCACGTGGCACTGTCAAGCCAACCAAGTAGAGCGCATTTTGAGCCGTTTTTGCGAGCGGAAATGAGCAAAAACTTTGAGCAAAAACAGCATGACGCTGATGATGGGGCGCAGCGAAAACCAAGTATTCGACGTTGCCTTGACAGAGCCGCCCAGCCAAAGCGCCGCCCCGCCGAACAGCAACAGGTTGCCCGCGTAGATCGGGTGTCGGATCAGGCTGTAGACGCCTGTGTCGACGCCCCGGTGGTCGTCAGCGTCGATCATCGGCCGCCCCCCTCGTGATCGTTGTCGCCGCCATCGCCATCGCGACGCTTTGGTGGCCAATCCTTGTCGACAGAGCCTCGGTCGTCGGTGACGCGATCAGTCGGGCGACCCGACGGCGGCGGCAATGCGCTTCGGTTCGCCGTTGAATGCCGCAGACAGCCCGATCCAGGTCGCGCCAAGACTGAAGACGATGCCGCCGAACTGGATGATCTGCGCCGGAACTGGCCCAGGCGGAAGATTGGAGAGAACCGCGCCGGCGCCGAACAGGACAAGCGATCCCGTGGGAAGCACGCCGTGCCGCAGGAACACGCCGCTAAGAGCGACATGGCCGACCATGAAGATGACCGAGAACGCGATGAAAGCGAACAGCACCGGCGGAGCGTTCATTGCCCCGGTCGCGGCCAGCATTCCCGGGGCGCCTCTTGCGAGGACTGGAAATACGGCGAGCGCGATTGCGCCGTCCGCGAAGTAGCACATCGCGCCAACGACAGCGGTGGCGAAGCTGATCAGGCCGATGAGCCCCAGCCGCGCACGAAACGCTCCAAAGAGCGCGGCAAGGCTCAGGGTCCCCAGGACCGCGGCAATGACATGGAGCCACTGCCCCGGTGCCCATAGCGGATTAAGTGCCGCCGAGGCCCCCGCGAAGGAACCGATTTTCCAAACCATCAGCCAGAACACGGCGTTGGCGACACCGCTCGCCGCCATCATTGACCCGCCCAGCTTCAACAAGAGCTTGTCCGACATTTTGAATCCTCGCGTTGCAAACCAGAGCGCGCTCGCTTCCGCCCGAGATTCCTCCGAGAGTTTCCATACGTCCAATGCATGGATAGTATGTCGATCATGCGCGAGGTGGATTTGGGTGCGACCGACCTCAATCTCTTGAAAGCGCTCAACGCGCTGTTGACGAAGCGTCAAGTTACGGCGGCGGCCGGTGAGGTCGGCCTCAGCCAACCCGCGATGAGCCGAGCGCTCCAGCGGCTTCGCGCGCTGTTCGACGATCCGTTGCTGCTGCGCGCGCCGGGCGGGTTGATCCTCAGCGCGAGAGCCGAGGCGCTCGCGCCCAGGGTGCGGTCGCTTCTGACGGAGATCACCGCCTTGATCGACGGTCAGCGATTCGATCCGTCGCTTGTCGAAAAGACCGTTCGGATCGTCGCCTCGGACTATCACATGGTGACGATAATTCCGCAGGTCCTGCGGGCGGTAAATCGGGCGGCGCCAGGGGTCTCTGTTCGGATCGAGCCCTACTCGTCAGACGCACCGACAAAGGTCGCCCGCGGCGAAATTGACCTGATCTTCGCGACCGACGACACCCCGCTGTCACCAGGCGCCCAAAGCGAGCCGCTTTTTGAAGATTACCTAGTGACGGCCGTGCGGCAAGGTCACCCGGTCCTGGGAAGGCCGCTCACTCTCGAGGCCTACGCCGCCCTCGAACATGTGGTGATCTCGATCCTGCAGGACGGCCGGACCGACACCGATGCGTTCCTCGCCGCTCAGGGATTGAAACGCGCCATTGCCCTGACCACGCCCAATTTTGTCGGCGCCCTTGCGGTCGTGGGGGCGACGGACCTGGCGGTCACGGCGTCCCAAATCCTGGTCCGCACATTCGCGGAACAATTTGGTCTGGCAGCTCTTGCGCCGCCGCTCCCCAAGACCGCGTTCGTGGTTACACAAGTCTGGTCGGCCCACCGGAGCAGCGATCCGTTCCACATTTGGCTGCGCGAACAGATCAGAGACGGGGTGGCCACCAAGAGCGCTGAGCAGGTCAAATAGCGCCATGGGCGCCGCGCGCCACTGGACCTCCCAACGGCACTGTCAAGGCAAACAAGTAAAGCCGTTTTCCTGGGCAAAATCCGACCATATTCGAGCCGAAAAGCCGTGCAAAATCAGCGTGGCGCTGATCAGG
>JAYUBD010000174.1:0-2168 GCA_043740995.1 Caulobacteraceae bacterium
CTAAGGGTATACGCGCGGACCCGGAAACTGGATGCCAGTGGGGCAGCCCGTGACCGCACTCAAACGCAAGACGCCCCCGGCCTGAGCCGAGGGCGTCCCGTAGTTGTTGCGGCGCCAAGTTTGGGGGGTTGGTGGCCGCTTGGGGACTATGCGCCGTTGGCCGGCGGGATCAAGCCGGCGTCGCGCGCCGTCGTCGGCCACGTTCTGCCACCGGGTGGTCGTACCGAGCGCGCGCTGCATTCCGTGGCCGAGGCCGGCTTCGTCGCGCGGATACGTGAGACCGCATCACTCCTCGATCTCACCGTCCTTGCCGAGTCTGCGCACGATGCCGAGGCGGCCGCCCAGGCCTTGCGCAAGTCTTCCAACTGCTCCAGGGCGGCCGCGATCTTGGCCTCACGGCGGTCGCGGTAGGACGTTCCGATTGTCAGAGGAGGGTGGACAACGGACTCTGGGCCCGGCTGGACATTCGGCAGTTGGCGATGTTTGCGGAGCGGGGGCCGTCCACAGATGACGGCACCGACAGCACCCCTTCAAGGGGGTCAGGCCACTTAGCGGGCCGTCGCGAACGGGCTCAGCCGGCTGGCGCCGCTTGGTCAGAGGTCTGTCCATCTGCGGTTGCGATCAGCTCTTTCGGCACAAGAAGCAGGACCGGCAGGATCAGCGCGTATACGATCGTGATGGCAATCACGCAGATCCTGAAGCCGCCGTAGTGATCGTAGAGATTGGTGCCCAGGACGTTCCCAAGCTGTGTCACGATTGCGTACAGCGAGGCGGCCCCCATCAAGAGCGTGCCCTGCAAGCCGCGTGGGCACGAGCGGATAAGCAAGGCCATGTATGCCGCGGTGGCGACCCCACCCATCAGGCCCATAGGCGCCGCGGCGATCAGCGCGCCGGCCACCGAGTGTATGAACAGCAAAGGGACCATCTGCGGCACGGCCGCCACGGTTCCCCAGAAGAGCAGCGTGCGCAGCGGAAATCGGCGGCAAAGCAGGCCGAAGACAAGGAAGGTCGGCAGAAAGGAGATGGAGAAGATCGCGTTCCAATAGCCCCACTGGGCGTCGCTCGAATGCAGGGTGTTCTGCAAATAGAACTGCAGCGGCGTTCCTGAGCCGGGCGCGAAATTCCACAGCAGCCAGATCAGCAGCGCCGGATAGATCGGCCAGTGCCGGACCAGCCGTTTGACGTCGGCCAGGGCGTGGGCGTCGGGAGCGCGCTCACTATGCACATTGTCGAACACGGTCTTCGGCTTCCATAGCGCGAAGGCCGCCAGCGACCCCATGATGATGGCGCCGACTAGAAAAAGCATGTGGGCGGCGAGCACCGAGTTCTTGCCTTCGAGCAGGTCGCTGAGACGGCCGCCGACGACGAGAGCGGCGATGCCTGGAACCGAACCGAATATATTCCAGGCCGTCGCGACCTGGCCGGACATGACCTGCTGTTGGCCGATGGTCGAGATCAGGCCGCGCTCGCTGCTCAAAACGAAGAGAAAAGAGACCCCCACAAGCAGGACGGCTGAAAGCAACGTCAGCTCAGTGATTGGTGCAAAGGCGAAGAAGACATAGATGACAGCGCAAATCGACCCGAACAGGACCATGAAGCCCCGATCCTTCATCCCGAACGGATTGAAGGTGTCGCGGGCGAACCCGAACAGAAAGGCCACATAGGCGGGCGCCGAAGCGGCGAGGCCGAACAGAGCCAGCTCGTGCGCCGCCAGGTGCAGCTTGTTCTTGAGGATGAAGCTGATCGGCAGACCGATCAGGCCGCCGTGCGGCGAGCCGAAGCCCATAAGGATCAGCAGGGCGCCCAGGTAGAGGAAGATCTTCCAGCGCAGCGCCACCGGAAGCCCGGCGGGCGCGGCCGGGGCGTCGATCATGACGTCGGCGGTGGCGGCGTCAGTCGTCATCGCCTGCAGCCCTTCGCTCAAGAACGGCGGGTGCCACCCCACCCATGTCGCGGCGCGAACCGTAGCGAGGCCGAAGAGCAAGGGGCAAGGGAAATGTGGGGGAGGCGGGCGCAGGGGAGCCGCCTAAAGCCGCCGCAGGATTGCAAGGCGAAAGCCCTCATGGCTAAGCTGGGCCCCAGAAAACCTGAAGGGTCGACGATGATCAAGAAAGTGGGCTTAGTGTTGCTTACGGCGATCGCTTTCGGAGCGGGATTGGCGGTCGCCC
>JAYUBD010000175.1:0-2165 GCA_043740995.1 Caulobacteraceae bacterium
TTGAAAATCCTCAGGCGACAAGCCTGACCGGCAGGCTTTCATAGCCCTTGACGAAATTAGACCGGAGCCGCCGCGGCGCCCCCATGACCTCGATCCGCGCAAAGCGTTTGAGCATCTCCTCCCAGACGATCCGCAGCTGCATTTCCGCCAGTCGGTTGCCCACGCAGCGATGCACGCCGAAGCCGAACGATACATGGTGTCGAGGGCGGGCGCGGTCGATGATGAAGGCCTCGGGGGTGTCGATGGCGCTCGCATCGCGATTGCCCGAAACGTACCACATCACTACCTTGTCGCCCGCCCGGATGGTCTTGTCGCCCAGCTGATAATCGGCGAGCGCGGTGCGGCGCATATGCGCGACGGGCGACTGCCAGCGGATGATCTCCGGTACGGCGCTTTCCAGTAGCGCCGGCGCGGCGCGCAAACGATCATAGACTAAGGGATTGTCATTGAACGCCATCAGCGCGCCGGTGATCGAATGCCGGGTGGTGTCGCTGCCGGCCACGATCAACAACACGATATTGCCGATATAGGCGTAAGGATCGTCGCCGCCGGTGGCCTCGGCATTGGCCAGCATCGAGATCAGGTCATTGCGCGGCGCCGCGCCCTTGCGCTGGTTCCACAGGCCGACGAACCGCGTCAGGGTATTCAGCATTTCCCCCTGCCGTTCCGCCTCGGTCGCCACCAGGCCGTCCGGTCCTGGCGTGGTGAGCATCAGGTCCGACGCGCGTGGCAGTAGCCGGCGGTCTTCGAACGGAAAATCAAACAGCGTCGCCAGCATCTGGCTGGTCAGCTCTACCGACACCCGATCAACGAAATCAAAGGTCTCGCCGATCGGCAGATCATCGAGAATGACGGCCGCCCGTTCGCGGATCAGCGGCGCCAGGTTAGCCATGCTGGCGGTCGAGAACATCGGCGTCACCACCTTGCGCTCGGCGTCATGGTCCGGCGGATCCAGACCGATGAAACTGGCGTTCCGGCGCGGCTCCGGAGAATCGACGATGACGATGCCGCCCAGTTCCGAATCCGACGAAAACACAGCGTGATTGCCGTCCACCGCGATGATGTCATCGAACCGGGTGATCGACCAATAAGGCCCGTATTCGCTGTCGGCGCAGTAGTGCACCGGGTCTTCCAGGCGCAGCCGCTCGAACCACGGCCAATGGGTGTCGGTGTGAAAATGCTCTATATCCGCCACCTGGAAATCCTTGAGCGGCGTTGACCAGGCCGCGTCGCGCGCCCGGCGAGCGCGTTCATCCGCGTCGGTCTCCATCCAACCCTCGCCCATGGCAAAGCCTCCAAACCCGATCATCGTCGAGCATACGCGACGGAGCCGGGCGGGGAAGCAAAAACCCGCGACGCCGGCGACACGCGCGACGCCTGGCGCAAATCGCGGGTGGCATTCGGTCGCCTTCGCCAAAGCGCGTAGGAACTGCTAACAGGGGACAACTCTGCGTCAGCGACGAGGCGATCACGCCACGCGCGCCCGCCCCCCAATTGGACCCCCATGCTTTTTGAAACCATCAATCCGGCCTTGGCGCGCTCCCTCGCTGAGCAGGGCTATACCGAGCCCACCCCGGTGCAGGCCGCCGTCCTCGATCCCGCCAATCTTGATCGCGACCTGCTGGTCTCCGCCCAGACCGGGTCCGGCAAGACTGTCGCCTATGGCCTGGCCATGGCGTCCACCATTCTGGGCGATGCACAGCATCTGGGCCAACCGGGCGCGCCTCTGGTGCTGGTGGTGGCGCCGACCCGCGAGCTGGCCATGCAGGTCGCGCGCGAACTGGGCTGGCTGTACGGGCGGGCCGGCGGCGTGGTCGCCACCTGCGTCGGCGGCATGGATTCGCGGCGTGAGCAGCGCGCCCTGGCGGCGGGCGCGCACATGGTGGTCGGCACCCCCGGCCGTCTGCGCGATCACCTGGAGCGCGGCCACCTCGATCTGGCCGGCCTCGACATTGTCGTGCTCGACGAGGCCGACGAAATGCTCGATCTTGGCTTCAAGGAAGACCTTGAATTCATCCTCGAGGCGACGCCGACCGATCGCCGCACCCTGCTGTTTTCCGCCACCATCGCCAAGGACATCGCCGGCCTCGCCCGCCAGTATCAAAAGGCGGCGGTGCGCATCGACACCGCCAACGCCAATACGCCGCATGGCGACATCGAATACC
>JAYUBD010000176.1:0-2164 GCA_043740995.1 Caulobacteraceae bacterium
CGCGAGGGGCGCATGGCCCTGGCCGAGGCGTGTTTCGCCTTCCTGCCGCACCGCGCCGCGCTGGATGTGGCCGGCTGGGCGGAAACCGATATCTTCGCCCATGACTAGCGTTTCGACCGGCAGCCTGGCGTCTCGCCCGACGGGGGGGCCGCCGCCGCGCGGCAAGGCGCGCAACCACACCCGGTTCGTGCGCGCAATGCGTCTGGTGCTGCCGATGATCATGGTCGGGGTGATCGGCGCCTTGGTGGGGCTGGTCAGCGCCCACGCGATCCGTCGCCAGGCCGCCGAACACCGCGACGCCGCGCCGATCCGGATGGTCAATCCGCATTTCTATGGTCGGGACAATCAGGGCCGCCCCTATACGCTGGGGGCCAGCGAGGCGGCGCGCGACGAGCAGTCGTTCCAAAAGGTGCTGCTGCGCAAGCCGTCAGTGACCCTGGACGTCGATGGGCCGCACCCCTCAAACCTGACCGCCGATACCGGCGTCTATCAAGAGGACAGCCGTATCCTGTTGCTCAAGGGGCATGTGCGGGCGAGCGACGCCAAGATGGCCCACTTCGCCACCGACGAGGCGATCGTCAATACGCGCACCGGGGCGGTCAGCGGCCCCGAGGCGCTGATCAGTCAGACCACGCAGGGCGACGTCAAGTCGAACAGCTTCGATATCTTTGACAAGGGGGATCGGGTCGTCTTCAAAGGCGGCGTTCACGCACGCCTCAATCAACACTAACCGGGTGTGTAACGCCAAATCGGGCTTGACCCGGTCCAGGACCGATCGGAAGATTTAAGCAGATGATGCGACCCATGGCCCGGCGGCCGGCGGCAAAGATCGTGGTTCTGGCATGGACGGCGGCCCTGGCGGTCGGCGGTTCGGCGGGCGCTCAGGTCAACACCAATTCCAAGGCGCCCATCGATATCACCGCCAATGAGGCGGAGGTGGTGAACTCCCGCTGCGTCGCCATTTGGCGCGGCGATGCCGAGGCCTTGCAGGACCAGACCCGGCTACGGGCCGACACCATCACCGTCTATGCGCGGCAAAAGGGCGTCGGGGCCAACGGCCAGCCGGCCTGTGGGGCCACCGACCATATCGAGGCCGAGGGCCACGTCTATTATGTCACGCCGCAGCAGAATGCCCGGGGTGATCGCGCGGTCTACAGTTCCGGCGCCGACCAGGTGGTGATCACCGGTCACGTGATCGTGGTGCAGGGCGACAATGTCGCGCGGGGCGACAGGCTGACGATCAAGATCTCCACCCGGGAAGCCCGGATGGAGTCCACCGCCAAAGGGGCCGGCAAGCCCAACCGGGTGCGCGGCGTGTTCTTCCCCGCCCAGAACGACGCGCCGGCCGCGGCCGCGACGGCCGCGCCGTGAGCGCGCTCGGCACGGCGGCCCCTCCCGCCCTGGCGGCCCGGCCGCGCGGCGCGGGCGTTTCTCACCCACCCCTGGGGTCGGGCCTGATCGTTGATCGCATCGGCAAGGCGTTTCGTGGCCGCCAGGTGGTCAAGGGCGTCAGCCTGCACCTGCAACGCGGCGAGGTCGCCGGCCTGCTGGGACCGAACGGCGCGGGCAAGACCACCTGTTTTTACATGATCACCGGACTGATCGCCGCCGACTATGGGGCGATCTGGCTGGATGGCGAGGACATCACCAACCAGCCGATGTATCAGCGCGCCCGCCTGGGACTGGGCTACCTGCCCCAGGAAACCTCGATCTTCCGGGGCATGACCGTCGAACAGAATGTGATGGCGGTGGTCGAGATGCGGATTCCCAACCGCGACGAGATGCGGGCGGTGACCGATAATCTGTTGAAAGAACTGCACATCGATCATCTGCGGGCCTCGCCGGCCGTCGCTCTGTCCGGCGGCGAACGGCGGCGGGTCGAGATCGCCCGGGCCCTGGCCAGCGAACCGGCCTTCATGCTGTTGGACGAGCCGTTCGCCGGCATTGACCCGCTGGCCATCGCCGACATTCGCGAGGTGATCGGCTATTTGCGCAAACGCGGCATCGGCATCCTGATCACCGACCACAATGTGCGCGAGACCCTCGACATCATCGATCGCGCCTCGATCATCCATGAGGGCGAGGTGTTGTTCGAAGGCTCGCCCGAGGAGATCTTGGCCGACCCGGAAGTCCGTCGGGTCTATCTGGGGGATCGCTTTGGCTA
>JAYUBD010000177.1:0-2154 GCA_043740995.1 Caulobacteraceae bacterium
CTGGTGCGCCTGACCTCGGCCGGGGTGTCCGGCGCGGTCGGCGGGGCCGACGCCATCGTGCTGGGCGCGTTCAGCGACAACACCGGACCGACCGACAGCTTCGCCGCCCGTCTGGCCCGCAATACTCAACTCATCCTGATGGAGGAAGCCCACCTCGGTCGCGTCTCCGACCCCGCCGCCGGCGCCTGGAGCCTGGAAACCCTCACCCGCACGCTGGCCCTGGACGCCTGGGGTCGGTTTCAGGAGATCGAGGCGCACGGCGGGCTGGTTCCAGCGCTGCGATCCGGCCTCTTGTCGGCGCGCGTCGCAATCGGTCGCGATGCGCTGCGGGCCGCGCTGAACGACGGCGGTCTCAGGATTGTCGGGGTCACGGATTTTCGCGCCGCCGATCCGATCGACGACGTCGCGCCGCCACCGGCGCCCGCCCCGGCGCCCGGACAGAATTGCACCCTGCCCGGCCCCGATGGCGCCTGCCCGGCGATGCCGCCGATCCGGTTGGAAACCCTGGCCCTATGACCGCCTTCCCCGACTTCACGACGATCACCCTGGGCGACACGATCGGCTCCAGCCCGCCGGTCGTCGGCGCGCCGACCGATGCGCCATGGCAGACCGCCGAGGGCATCGCGGTTCAGACCTTCTATGGACCGGACGACACGAGCAACCTGGATTTTACCGGAGGTTATCCGGGTCTCGCCCCATTCGTCCGCGGACCCTACCCGACAATGTACCTGACTAATCCCTGGACGATCCGACAGTATGCCGGCTTTTCCACGGCCGAGGATTCCAATGCCTTTTATCGGCGCAACCTGGCGGCCGGACAGATGGGGCTGTCGGTCGCCTTCGATCTGGCGACGCACCGGGGCTACGATTCGGACCACCCGCGGGTGCGTGGCGATGTCGGCATGGCCGGCGTGGCGATCGATTCGATCCTCGATATGCGCACTCTGTTTTCCGGCATTCCCCTCGACAAGATGAGCGTGTCGATGACCATGAACGGCGCGGTCCTGCCGATCCTGGCCCTCTACATCGTGGCGGCGGAAGAACAGGGTGTGCCGCACGCCGCCTTATCCGGCACCATCCAAAATGATGTGCTCAAAGAATTCATGGTGCGTAACACCTATATCTACCCGCCCGAACCTTCCATGCGGATCATTTCTGATATTTTCGCCTATACGGCCCGCGAGATGCCGAAGTTCAATTCGATCTCGATCAGCGGCTATCACATGCAGGAAGCCGGAGCCTCGCTGGACCTTGAGCTAGCCTATACGCTGGCCGACGGCATCGACTATGTGCGCGCGGGGGTCGCGGCCGGCATGAGCGTCGATGCCTTCGCGCCGCGCCTGTCGTTCTTCTGGAACGCCGGCATGAACTATTTCATGGAGGTGGCCAAGCAACGCGCGGCGCGGCTGCTGTGGGCCAAGCTGATGCGCGATCACTTTGATCCAAAAGACGCCCGCTCACTGTCCCTTCGCGCCCACACCCAGACCAGCGGCTGGAGCCTGGCGGCGCAGGATGTGTTCAACAATGTCGCGCGCACCACGGTGGAGGCCATGGCCGCGGTCGCCGGTCAGACCCAGAGCCTTCACACCAATTCCCTTGATGAGGCTTTGGCCCTGCCCACCGACTTTTCCGCCAGGATCGCCCGCAACACTCAGCTGATCCTGCAGGTGGAGAGTGGCCTGACGCGCACGGTCGATGTCTGGGGCGGCAGCCACTATGTCGAGCGCCTGACGCACGATCTGGCCGCCCGGGCTCTGGAGCATATCGCCGAGGTCGAAGCGGTCGGCGGCATGGCCAAGGCGATCAGCGAGGGCCTGCCAAAACGGCGGATCGAGGAAGCCGCCGCGCGCACCCAGGGCGGCATCGACAGTGGTCGCCAGACCGTGGTGGGCGTCAATCGCTATCTGGCCGAGGGCAGCGAGACGATCCCCATTCTGCAGGTCGACAATTCGGCCGTGCTGATCAGCCAGATCGAGAAGCTGCGTCGCCTAAAGAGCGATCGGGATGATTCAGCGGTGAGTGTCGCCCTGACGGCGCTCGAAGTGGGCGCGCGCGGCCAGGAAAATCTTTTGGCGCTGTCGGTCGAAGCGGCGAGGGCCAAGGCGACCGTAGGCGAAATCAGCCTGGCGCTCGAACGTGTGTTCGGCCGCCATC
>JAYUBD010000178.1:0-2149 GCA_043740995.1 Caulobacteraceae bacterium
GACCGTGCTGCCGGAATACGCCATCGACATCTACTATGCCTTTCGGGCGGGTCAGGCCCCCGGATCGAACTACGTCCACTACGCCGCAGCGAACATGACAGGGGCCAACCGACTCTTGGTCGGCTTCGCCTGGCCGATGATCGTGTTCCTGAATTGGTGGCGCAATCGCAAGCACGCCGTCGATCTCCTGGCATCCAACAAGATTGAAGTGCTCTTCCTCCTCCTGGCCAGCGCCTATGCCTTCCTCATCCTGTTCAAGAACAGGATCGATCTGTTCGACTTCGCCGCGCTGCTGTCCATCTTCGCCGCCTATATGTGGTGCGTCTCGCGCGCGGCGAAGCCCGTAACGGGCGGCGACGATGACGATGACGATAAGGACGACGACGACGACGAACCGGGACCGGCCGCGGTCCTCGAAAAGCTGACGCCTCGCGCGCAATGGGTCTGGACCGGTGGCCTGACCCTGGTCGCAGGCGCCGTGATCCTGCTGTCGGCCGAACCCTTCGCCGAGTCGATGATCGGCACAGGCCGGACGCTCGGCATGGATGAGTTCCTGCTGATCCAGTGGGTCGCGCCGCTGACCGGCGAGTCGCCGGAAATCCTGCTCGCGATTCTATTCGTCTTGGCGGCACGGCCGGGCGCGGGCCTGATCGCCATGATCAGTGATAAGATCAATCAGTGGACCCTGCTGGTTGGCGCCCTGCCACTGGCCATGAGCATCGGGGCGCGCTCTCTGACAGTGCTGCCGCTCAGCGCTCGCCAGCACGAAGAGTTCTTCCTCACCGCAGCTCAGTCGCTGTTTGGAATCTCCCTGCTACTCAGGCTTCGCCTGGGTTTGGGAGGCGCACTGGCCTTGGCAGGGTTGTTCTTCCTCCAAGTCACCTTGGCTTTCGCTTTTCAGCACAATCCGTCGCGCGAGATCGGCGCCCTGACGGCCCTGAGCTGGCTCTACCTCCTGCTCGCCGTCGGCGTCTTCGCGCTAAACCTGCCGAGGCTCATGGCTTCCAATCGCCGGCCGGCCCGTCGGGACAAGGCGCTGCGCTTCCGTTCACGGTCGCCGCGGTCCTCGACCTGACCGTCCGTGAGCGGAACGAACTCGCTGCCCAAAGCACCTGAGCGTCCCCTCACCACCCGGTGACGCGGGCGTAGATATCGGGGCGTGTTTGAGTCTCGGGGCGCGCCATGGCGGCCTCCTGTCATCCAGATTTCTGAGAGGAAGAGGTCGCCCCGTCCCGGGGGACGGAGCGCCTCAGGTTCGGGGTCAGCGGGCCGAGCGGCTGCGGGACCAGATGAGGTTGTAGCCCTCGTCGGCATCCATCAGGGAGGCGTAGATCTCCCGCGGGAAGCTGGGGTCGTCCAGCTTGACCGAGAGGTAGGCCCGTTGCTCCGCGGAGGTCTTCTTCCACGCCGCCCCAAGCTCGACCTTGCCGGCGAAGATGCGGTAGTCGGGGGCCTCGGGATTGGTCTTGTCGTTGGGCCGGAAGGCCACGGACTTGACGTTGAGGCTAAGGGTGTTGATCGCGCCGGTGTAGGCGCCGTCGGTGGTCTTGGTGAAGGTTCCGATGGTCGACATGGTGAAGTCTCCTTGCTCTAGCGAGGCCGCCCGTTGCGGCCGCGATGGCGATCGAGAGACCCGGCCGGACAGCGGCGGCGCAGACGAAGTCCCGCAGCGGAGCGAAGGACGGTGACGGCGGGCTTTCTTGCCTCGCGAGGAATGGGCCCGCAGGGCCCAGGGGAGGAAAGCCAGCCAAGCCGTTGCGACGACGCCCGGCCAGGTCCAGATCACGTCAGAGCGGCTGCCACGGCGCGCCACGCACAAAGGAAGACGCCGCCCCCCGACTCAGTGAGATTCAACAAACCGTGGATGTCGCCCACACCCAAACCAGAGCAGGCTCCCCCTACCCCACGGCTCAGCCCGACCGGACCCACGACCAGGTGAAAACCAGCCTCGACCATCTGCCGGACGCCAAGCGACGCGAGCTCACCCGCGTTGTAGAGATCCTGTTCGCCGAGTTCGATGACGCCCTCAAAGGCCGCAACGCCCCCCATCGCAAAGCCGGGCGGATCCTCAAGATCATCCTGTTCGGAAGCTACGCGCGCGGCGACTGGGTCGACGATCCCAAGGGCGGCTACAAGTCCGACTACGACC
>JAYUBD010000179.1:0-7170 GCA_043740995.1 Caulobacteraceae bacterium
CCTGGGGCGCAGTGCTAACGGAAGCCGCCGTGCTGGTTGGGTTTCTCGATTAAGACGTCCGCCTACGCCAACAGCAATCAGGGTGTTGGGCTTTTATCATTAAGGGTAAGAAGGAGGGGAATTAACGATTGAATGATCTATTGGATGCTGACGGCCGTTGAGCGCGTCCTTTCCAACCACTTGATTAATATCATTCCGGATGTGCGCTGTCATGGCCGCACCAATGCCCTCCTCACGTCAATCTGGACGCCCGCCCAGGCACACACCCGGGGCACTGGGAAGCGAGCATCGTCAAGGCCCACTTAGGACCGTACTTAGGACGAGAAAGCCCGGACAGACATTTTGCCAATTTTATCAATGGTTGATGAGTCCTGCCCGGGGAGCCATCGCGCTGTTCGCGCGTGTGCGTGAGCGTCTAGAAGCTTCCCAAAAAATTGGCGTATGGAGGCGACGCAGGGCGTAACGTGCGCGGCGCGCCTGGAGCAACGCAAGTTCAGCACGCGATCCGGCGGTCGGCTGGGTGGGCCAACTGTTGGGCGGAGCCTCCCTATTGGCCAAGTTCCGCACTTTTCCCCTCGTTGAGTAACCGACATCTTCAAGGTTCAGGCGGTGGATGCGCCGTCCCGCGTCATCAAGGTTCTTGCTCGATGCGCCGCCAATCGCGCCCGGTGACCGAGCGTGAACGTGCCTATGGGATTGGCGCCCGCGAAACCCAGGGCGTCCTTCGCCTTCGCGGTCAGCCCGGTCGCCGCGACCGGCCGGCCGTCATCCGCGAAACTCACCAGGTGCGCATCGAACGCCGCATCCCACAACGATGACAGCAACAGGCCGTTGCCCACGTCCAGGCGTTCGGCGTCGGTTTCGCAATCCGCCCACGGGATGATGTGCGAGGCGCGCAGCAGGGCGAGGTCGGTAATGCCGGGCAGCAGCCCGACCAATACAGCATCGGGCCGCCGCGGAATTTGTCCTGGCCGATGCGCTGGACCACCCATCGTTCCGCCTCGGTCGCGCGCGGCAGGCCGGCGACCGCGGCCTCGAAGGCCGCGAGCGGGGTCGGCGGCAGGCTCATGGCCAGATCGGCGGCGACGCCCGCATGGGCTACGGACAGGGCGAACGGCCCGTTCGGCGGTGCGCCGCCGATCCAGATGTCGCCCGGCGCGGTGGTCAAGGCGAAGCCCAGCCAAGCGCCGCGATCACCGCGTTCGATACGAAACCCGCGATCCCACGCGGCTTTTTGGGCGAGCGTACGGACGACGGGGCCGGGCGGGATTTCGAAGATATCAGCCAATGGTCCGCCCCGGCCGCGCCCGTCTACCCGACGGCGGCATTCTGTGCCAACAACTCCCGCGCCTCGTCGAGTTCCTTGGGCATGCTGATCGCCATCCGCCGACGATTGAGATCTTGGATGCGCGCCGACTCGTCATGGGCAGGCGATCCGCTCATAAAGCTGCCGATCAGTTCGCGGCGCTCGACATCGATCAGGCCGACTTCGGAAACCGGCAGGCCATCGGGAACGGGGGTCATCGGCCGCGAGATTCGCGCATGAGCAGAACCAGCAAGGGCGTACTGATATAGCCGTTGTTACGGCCCTGCTGATGCCATTGTCGTGCAGACCCCGCGCTTCGCGCAGGATGGAAAGGCCCGAAGTCTCCGACCCTCCGCGCAGATCCGCCCTCAGGACCGCGCCGCCAGACACTTCGACCCGCACCACGTCCCCGACCTTGACCCGCTATTTGGCGAGCGCGCCCGTCTCCATGGTCGGCGACAGGGCGGGCATGGCGAGTTCAATGGGCATCGCTTAGGCTCCCAGGAAAAGTTCAGCGGCGGCTTCGACGATGGCGTCGGCGTCGAGCCGGTAGGCGCGGTAGAGATCGGGCAGATCTCCGGTCTGGCCAAAGCGGTCGACGCCGAGCGGGCTGACGCGCATGCCTCGCACACCGCCAAGCCAGGACAGGGTCGAAGGAGAGCCGTCGATCACGCTGACCAGCCCGGCGTCCGGCAAGAGGGCGCCTAACAGGGCCTCGACATGGCTCATCGGATTGGCGCCACCCTTCCAGCGATTGGCCTGGCGTTCACTCCACCCGCGATGCAGCAGATCCGGAGAGGTGACCGCCAGGAGGCCCAGCCCGGGAACGTCATCGATCAGCTGTTCCCAGGCGCTGATCGCCTCGGGCGCGATGGCCCCGGTATAGACAATGGCCGCTTCGGCCCCCGGCCCCGGCGCCTTCAACCAATAGCCGCCCCTCAGGGCGTCGGCCTGCCAATCCTCGCCGTCGCGTTCGACCTGGTCGATAATGCGCGTGGTCAGGCGCAGATAGACCGAGCCGCCATCGTCCGCCTGCATGTGTTCAAATGACCATCGCATCAGAACCGCCAGTTCATCGACGAACGCGGGCTCGAAATAGGTCAGGCCCGCCTGGCCCATGCCGATCAGCGGCGAGCTGATCGACTGGTGCGCGCCCCCCTCCGGCCCGAGGGTGACGCCGGACGGCGTGGCCACCAGCAGGAACCGTGAATCCTGATAACAGCCATAGTTGAGCGCATCGAGGCCCCGGGCGATGAACGGGTCATAGACCGTGCCGACCGGAAACAGCCGCGCGCCGAAGATTGGCGCGGCCAGGCCGAGCGCCGCCAGCAGCAGGAAGAGATTGTTCTCGGCGATGCCAAGCTCAATATGCTGACCGGCGCCGTTGCCGGCCCAGCGCTGCGCGGACGGGATTTTCGCGGCGTGGAAGACGTCTTTCAAGAGTTCGCCGCGTCGAAACAGGCCACGCTGGTTCACCCATCCACCCAGATTGGTGGAGACCGTGACATCCGGCGAGGTGGTCACGATCCGGTCGGCGATCGGCTCGCCCGATTTGGCGAGATCGAGCATGATCCGACCGAACGCCGCCTGGGTCGATTGCGCCTTGCCCTCGGGCGCGTCCAGCCGGGCGGGGGTGGGAACATGCGCGGCGCCGGGCCGACTGTTGGCGGCCGCCATCGGCGCGCGTTCGACGAACGCCTTGAGCGTGGCTGAGGCATTGGCGCCCAGGCCGCCATAGGGCTCCCACTCGTCGCCGATCTCGATGCCGAGTGACGTGCGGAACGCGCCCATCTGGGTGGGATTCATCAGGCCCGCATGGTTGTCCTTGTGGCCGGCGAACGGAAGCCCGAACCCCTTGACGGTGTAGGCGATGAACAGGGTCGGCCGGTCGTCGTCGGCGTCGGCGAAGGCCTCGACAAGCGTCTCGACACAGTGACCGCCCAGATTGGTCATCAAGGCCGCCAGGGCCTCGTCGTCGTACGCGGCGATCAGCCTGGCCGCAGCCGGGTCAGGCTCAAGGTCGTGCAGCAGCCGTTCGCGCCAGGCGGCGCCGCCCTGATAGGTGAGAGCGGCGAAGTCGGCGTTTGAGCAGGTGTCGATCCAGGCTTCGAGCCTCTTGCCGCCCGGTTTGGCGAACGCCGCCTTCTGCAGCTTGCCGTGCTTGAGGGTGAGGACCCGCCAGCCGCAGGTCCGGAAAATATCATCGAAGCGGGTGAACATCCGATCGGCGGTGGTGGCGTCGAGGGATTGGCGGTTGTAATCGACGATCCACCAGCAATTGCGGATGTCGTGTTTGTAGCCCTCGATGATGGCCTCATAAATATTGCCCTCGTCCAGCTCGGCATCGCCCATCAGAGCGATCATCCGCCCCGCCCGCGCGCCGTCCATCTGGCCGTGGGCGATCAGATAGTCCTGAACCAGGCTCGCGAATGCGGTGATCGCCACGCCCAATCCGACCGAGCCGGTCGAAAAATCGACAGGAATCTTGTCCTTGGTGCGCGACGGGTAGCTCTGCGCGCCGCCCAGGCCGCGGAATCGTTGAAGCTGCTCGAGACTTTGATTGCCGAGCAGATACTGAATCGCGTGCAGCACCGGGCTCGCATGCGGTTTCACCGCAACCTTGTCCTGGGGTCTCAGGGCGTGGAAGTACAGCGCCGCCATGATCGCCGTCATCGAGGCGCACGACGCCTGGTGCCCGCCGACCTTCAGGCCATCGCGGCTTTCGCGCAGGTGGTTGGCGTTGTGGATCATCCACGAGGACAGCCAGCGCAGGCGCGCCTCAAGCGCCGTGAGCGCGTCGATAGAGCCCTGGGCTTGATGGGACATTCGGGCAGCCTTGGGCATGCCGGCCTCCACGATGAGAAACAGGCCGGACCATACTCCGCGCCGCGCACCCTGTCATTGCGAAGACATCTCGTTTACAGGGCAATTTGCGCAGGATCTGCCATGATCCATATCAATTAGGACAGTAAATGCCAAAATTGGTCTTGGACGCCTATGATTGGCGGATCATCGGCGAGCTTCAGCGCGACGGACGCGCCACGAACCAGGCGTTGGCGGAACGCATCGGTCTGTCACCAAGCCCGTGCCTGCGACGGGTGCGACGGTTGGAGAAAGCGGACGTCATTTCGCGGTATGTGGCGCTGATCAATCCGGAGCCGATCGGGTTGACCGTGACCGCGTTCGTCCGTGTTCGCCTTGGGCAACAGAGTGATCGGCATCTGGCCGCATTCGAGAGCCGGATCGCCGAACTTCCCGAGGTGATGGAATGCTATCTGATGACCGGGGAAAGCGACTACCAGCTAAGGATCCTGGTGCCGTCGCTGGCTGACTTCGAGGACTTCCTGCGGCACAAATTGACTCGTATTGAAGGCGTCTCCCAGGTCACCTCAAGCTTCGCGCTGCGGCCGATCGTCTACCGCACCGCGCTGCCGATGGCGGAGAGCCTCGCCTGAACACCGCGGTCGGCGCCCGGGGTTGACCCCATGGCGCGGTCGGCGCGCGGGCCGGTATCCGATCCGAGAACGCCGGCCGCGGCTATTTCACGCGCCGGGCGTTCACCGCGATGGTGAGTTGGACGGCGGCCGGCAAAGTGGTGGTCGCCGTCCATTCGTTCTGTCCCACGCCGAAGGCCAGCCGGTTGATTGCGGCCTGGGCGGACATTCTGGCGGCGGGGCCGGCGATGACGAGCGTAAACGGCAGGATCAACGGCTTGGACACGCCGCGCATCGAGAGGACCCCGGTCGCCTGATAGTGGCCGGGGCTCACCATCTTGAAGGTGGTGGCCTGGTAGGTCGCGCGGGGGAATCTGGCGGCGGCGAAAAAGTCCGCCGTCGGCAAAGCCTGGTCGCGGTCGGCGTTGCCGGTGGCGGCGGAGGCGACATCGACGGTGACCGTCACGCTGGAGTGGGTCAGATCCGCCGGGTCAAATCGGATGTCGGCGTCCCAGCGCCGAAAAATGCCCGAAAAGGCTTCGCCACCCAGCGAAGAGGCGAAGCGGAGGCTAGAGCCGGCCTTGTCCACCGTCCATGAGGGGGGCGCGGCAAGGGCGGCGGGCGCCTGGAGGATCACGGCGGCGGCGGCGGCGGCGAGGACGTTGGCGGAGATCATGATGGTTCCTTCTGACATCGGCGTTGCCAATCGCATGCCGTGATGGCCGCGGACAATGTCGTCGCCGCTGACGCACCAGGCCTGGAGCGGCGCCCATCGGTACGATTCATTGTCCAACGGCCCCGGTCGGAGATTGCGTCACCAGCCCCACTGTCGCAAAACGCCGCTAGGGTATCCGCGCGAGCGCCGCCGCGAACCGCCCAACCAGAGGAAGATCGCTCATGAAGACTCAATTGATGATCGCCGCCCTCACCATCGCCATGGTGTCCGGCAATGCCCAGGCCGGCTGCCTCGGCGGCGCGGTGGTCGGCGGCGTCGCCGGCCATATGGCGCATCACCACGGCTTGGCGGGTGCGGCGGCGGGCTGCTTCGTCGGCCACGAAATGTCCGTCCACAAGAAGAAGAAACTGGCCGAACAGAAGGCGGCGGCCCGGGCCGCGCAACAGACCGCGCCGCACTGACGCCGGTTCGAGAGCCGCGCGCCTTGCCGCCTTGGTTTCGGCGCAGAGGACAGGATAAGTCCGGCGCATGGCCCGCCTGGACTTCGACGCCGTGATCCCAGCGCCGCTTGCAGCCCTTTGTCTGGCGGCGGTGGCGGGCTTTTTCGCCTGGCCAGGCGCGGCGGCGACGGTCGCCCCGGAACCCGCGCCGCCATTTTTTGTCGATTGCCGCGGGGCGCCTACCGCCTCGCCGACCGTAATCCTGGAAGCGGGGGCGTTCGGCGCTTCGGCGGACTGGGACTATGTCTTGAACAGCCTCTCGGCGGGCGGTCGCGTCTGCGCCTATGATCGCGCGGGGATTGGTCGATCGCGAGATCGACCGGCGCGCGGCGTCGATGTGATCAGTCGCGCCCGGCAATTGGGCGAGCTGCTGGACCAGATCCACGCACCGGGGCGGGTGATCCTGGTCGGCCACTCCAACGGGGCACTCTATGCCGCCGCGTTCGCGACTCTGTTTCCAGGACGGGTGGCGGGGCTGGCCTATATCAACGGCGTCGGCGACGACGATCTTGATGACCCCCTATTGATCCGCGCCCTGGCCGGCGAGCGGCGGATGTCGAACCTGATGGTGACCGTCGCAAGGTTCGGTCTCGCGCCGCTGGTCGCGGATGCCATGATCGCCGACCAGAGGCTGGACGGCGCCGCCGCGGCCCGCAAGCATTTGGTGCTCACCTGCCATGCCTGCCTGGAGGTTGAGCGGGATGAGGATCGCCAGATCATTCCGGGACTGACCACCGTCCGAAACCTTGGCGACGTCGCGCGGCACATTCCCACCGCGGTAATTGTCGGCGATCCGAACCCGCGCGATCGATTGGCCCTGGCATGGCGGGCGGCGCAGGTCGCGCCGGCCAGGCGCGCCGATCACGGCTGGATTCTCGACGCCCCGGGCGCCAGCCATGTGTCTCCCCTGGCCGGGGACGGTGACTATATCGACGCCGCCGTCGGCTGGCTTCGGCGAGAAGCCGCGCCTTAGCGACGACGCCCGATCACGGTCTACCAGACCCCGGTATTTTGCATGGAGGTCCACGGCTCCGCCGGCGGCAAGGCGGCGCCTTTTTGCAGAAGTTCCACGGAGATACCGTCCGGCGAGCGGACGAACGCCATATGGCCATCGCGCGGCGGACGGTTGATGGTGACCCCGCTGTCGGCCAGCCGACGGCAGACCGCGTAAATATCGTCCACCTGATAGGCGAGATGCCCAAAATTGCGGCCGCCCTGATAGTTTTCCGAGTCCCAGTTGTGGGTGAGTTCGAC
>JAYUBD010000180.1:0-7168 GCA_043740995.1 Caulobacteraceae bacterium
AGGGTCCCGGGCAGGAGTCCCTAATCGGCCGTCTTCAGATCCGGTCGCGACGCAAGGAAGGCGTTGCGTTCAACGGCAGTCAGCACCTTGGCGCGGGACTGTCGACTGACCTTCGGCGAGGGCGGCGCGAAGGTCGCCGTCTTGGCGGGCGGGCGCAAAGTCCCGCCCGGTCGCGGCTTGCTGATTGTCGGTTTCATCGGCGCTCCAGGCTGGCGGCTCAACTACCACGGATGACGCCGGGGCGACACCGCGCCCGGTTTTGATCGAAAGGCGTTGTCAGCGGTCTGGGGTTGGGTTCAATAGGAACAGCAATCGCCCAGGCTCAGAAAAGACCTTCCCCGCATGTCCCGCATGAAATTCGGCGCCTTCCTCGCGCCTCACCACCCAATCGGCGAAAACCCCATGCTGCAGTTTCGCAGCGATATCGCGTTCGCCGCGCAGCTCGACAAGCTGGGCTATGACGAATTCTGGTGCGGGGAGCACCATTCAACGGGGTGGGAGACCATCGCCTCTCCTGAGATGTTTCTGGCGGCGGCGGGCGAGCACACCCATCGAATTCGCCTCGGAACCGGGGTGATTTCGCTGCCCTATCATCACCCGTTCATGGTGGCCCAACGCATCGTGCAACTTGACCATATGACCGGCGGCCGGGTGATCTTCGGCTCCGGCCCGGGCGCCCTGCCCTCCGACGCCTATGTGCTCGGGATCGACCCCATGGTCCAGCGCGACCGCCAGGACGAGGCCATCGGCGTGATCAAGCGTCTGTTCGCCGGCGAGCGCGTGACGCACAAGAGCGAGTGGTTCACGCTGAACGCGGCGCGGCTGCAGCTGTTCCCGCTGCAGGAAGACCTGCCGTTCGCGGTGGCCTCGCAGGTCAGCCCCTCGGGCATGACTCTGGCCGGCAAGTACGGCGCGGGCGTACTGTCCATCGGCTCGATGTCGACGGCCGGCCTGATGGCGCTGCCGACCCAGTGGAGCTTCGCCGAGGATGCCGCCGCCAAGGCCGGTCGCACGGTCGATCGTAAGAACTGGCGGGTTTTGATGACCTGGCACATCGCCGAGACGCGCGAGGAAGCCCGCGTGCAGGCGCGGGAAGGCCTCCAGCGTTGGCACAACGAGTACAATGTCGGCACCCTGATGCGTCCGGGCGCCGTGGCCTATGACACCCCCGATCAGGCGGTGGACGCCATCGCGTTCGGCGAGGGCGCGGCGGGCGTTGTCGGCACCCCCGACGATCTGGTGAAGGCGATCCGCGACCTCTATCAGGTCAGCGGCGGCTTCGGCGCGGTGATCGGGTTCGCGCATGATTGGGCCAATCGCGAAAACACCGCGCGTAGCTGGGACCTGGTGGCGCGCTATGTCATCCCGGAGATCAACAACATGCTGGAGGGCTATCGGACCAGCCGCCAGCACGTGATCGACCACCGCGAATCCTTCGACCGCGCCGGTCAGGCCGTCATGCAGAAAATCATGGGCAATGAGCGGGCTGCGGCCGCGCTGCAAGAAACCATGGCCGCCGCCACGGCGCTTCCCGCCGGGCATACGCCGAACCTGCAGGCCGCGAAAACCTAGGCGCGGGGCCACGATGCTGCAGCACGGGTCGGCGGGCGCCCGGGCCGCCAATCGGGCGCTGGTCGAGCGCGGCGCCTTGATGACCACCCATCATGACGGCGGGGCCAAATCCATTGCCGTTGACGATCCGGACCCGCCCCATTCCGCCGAAAGCCGGAGTCACCCCTAAGGACCGAATAGATGACGCTGTCTGCCAAAACCGCCGTGGTGACGGGATCCACCAGCGGCATCGGCCTAGCCATTGCCCGCGCCCTGGCCAAGGAGGGCGCCGACGTCATGATCAACGGCTTCGGTAAGCCCGAGGATATCGAGCGGGAGCGCGCCGCGCTGGAAACCGAATTCGGCGTCAAGGCGCGCTATTCGGCCGCCGACATGACCAGGCCCGCCGACATCGCCGCCATGATCGCGCGGGCCGAGGCGGACCTCGGATCGGTGGACATTCTGATCAATAATGCCGGCATCCAGTTCGTGGCGCCCGTCGATGAATTTCCCATCGAGAAGTGGGATCAGATCATCGCCATCAATCTCTCCTCGGCCTTTCATGCCATGCGCGCCGCCGTGCCCGGGATGCGAAAAAGAGGGTGGGGCCGGATCATCTCAACGGCATCCGCCCACTCCAAGGTCGCCTCGCCGTTCAAGTCGGCCTATGTCACCGCAAAACACGGGATCGCCGGCCTGACCAAGACCGTGGCTCTGGAAGTGGCGGCCCACGGCGTCACGGTCAACTGCATCAGCCCAGGCTATGTTTGGACCCCCCTGGTGGAAAACCAGATCCCCGAGACCATGAAGACCCGCGGCCTGACGCGGGATCAGGTGATCAACGATGTGCTCCTGGAAGCTCAACCCACCAAGCAGTTCGTCACGCCCGAACAGGTGGCCGCCTTCGTTATCTTCCTGTGCTCCGACGCCGCCAAACAGATCACCGGCGCCAATCTTTCCATGGATGGCGGTTGGACGGCGGGATAAATCTCATGCCTCCCTCCCCAGCATGAGAAGCGAGAGGCGATGCGAATTATCGGCGAGGGTGGGGAAGTCTGAAAATTCGTTGCGCTCGGTGATGATCAACACTTTCCCACCCGGTCACGGAGCCTGTCCTCGGTGATCTGCCCTCTCCACGCCGGGGACGGGAGGAGATACATTGATGATTAATCTTGCCGATATCCAGGCCGCGCGTCGGCGCATAGCGCCCTATGTTGGCCTGACGCCGCTTGTCACCATGAGCGTCAGCGGACTTCGCCTGAAGGCCGAGAGCCTGCACCCGATCGGCGCGTTCAAGATCCGGGGGGCATTCAATGCGATCTTGAGTCTGAGCGACGACGAGCGTCGCGCCGGGGTCGTGGCCCATTCAAGCGGCAATCATGCCCAGGCCGTGGCCTACGCCGCGATGCGCCTTGGCGTTTCCGCCATCGTCGTCATGCCGTCGAACGCCCCCGCCACCAAGATCGCGGGCGTGCGACGGGCGGGCGCGGAGATCGTGTTCGTGGGTGTCGCCAGCGCCGAGCGGGCCGCCGAGGCTCGACGTCTGGCGGCGGAACGCGGCCTGACCCTGATCGAACCGTTCGACATGGATCCGATCATGGCCGGAACGGGGACGATCGGCCTGGAGATTCTGGAACAGGCGCCCGAGGCGAAAACCGTGTTTGCGCCGGTGTCCGGCGGCGGCCTGCTGGGCGGCCTGGCAGCGGCGATCAAGCTCACCCGCCCCGAGGTGCGGGTAATCGGGGTCGAACCGGCATTGGCCGGCGACGCCCAGGCAAGCCTTCGGGCGGGGCACATCATCAGCTTCAGCCCCGAGGACGTCGCAAGGACCATGGCGGATGGACTACGCGTGCAACAACTGGGCGCCCGGACCTGGCCGCACATCCAAGCCTATGTCGACGAGATCGTCACCGTCTCGGAGGCGGACATCGCCGAAGCCATGCGGAGGATCGCGCACGAAGCCCGCCTCGTGGCGGAACCCAGCGGCGCCGTCGCTATCGCCGGGGCCCTGGCCTGGCCGGGCGGGACAACGGACGCCGTCTCCGTGCTATCGGGTGGAAATGTCGATCCGGCGCTGTTCGCGCGGATCATGACCCAGGCGTGACGCCGCCCGCTCACTCCGCCACCGGCCCCATCGCCGCCCGGGTCACGGCCGCCTCCATCTCGGCGGCGGTCAGCGGCTCGATCATGAAGGGTTTGAACCGTCCGGCTCCGCGCAGCGCCAGGAACCCATACATGGTGGACCACATAGTCAGGGTGCGGGCCTTCACCGTCTTGTCGTCGGCGTCCGGATCGGCCCCTTCCACCGCGCGCCAGCGCAGGTGATACGCTTGTTTGGCCGGCGCGATCAGAGCTGGCGGCGGCGCCGTCCTGGCCAGTCGGCGCCTTCGGGTTTTCGCCAGGCGGCTTTACCACGCTGGTTGCCGCCGGCGGCGTCCCGGACCTTGGCCGCGTCGCCGCTCACTGCCAGACCCACCCCGGCTATTTCGATTGCCAACTGGTCAAGAACGCGGGCAATCCCACCACCTTCGGCGCCGATCTGCCGGCGTCAACCTGGATCCATGACACCAGGATAAGGGCCGCCGTCGTCGCCGCGCCGGCCCTGGGCTATGCGTTCGGCGCCGGCGGTCTGAAGACCGTGCGCATTCCCGTGCAGCTCTGGCGCGCGCAGTTTGATCACATCCTGCCGCACCCGGACTATGCCGAGGCGGTGCGCATCGCGCTGCCCGAATACCACCTTGTGGAAAATGCTGATCATTTCGATTTTCTGAGCGCTTGCGACGACGTACTTCGCCAGCGCGTGCCGGAGATATGCGCCTCGCGACCGGGATTTGATCGGTCGGCTTTTCACGAGGCGTTCAATCGGGCGGTGGTGGCTTTCTTCCAGACAATCCTGCGATAAGTCGCGCGGTCGGGTCAGGCGCCACCCCGGCCAAGACATCGACGCCCACTGCTTCGGAGGATTGCCCATGGCCGACCACAATGCCCACGTCTACGAGCCACGCCTGGGACACGGGCTGCGCCACGATCCGTTCAACGCCATGATCGGGCCGCGTCCCATCGGCTGGATCTCGACGGTGAGCAAGACGGGCAGCGTCAATCTCGCGCCCTACAGCTTCTTCAATGCCTTCAATTATTTCCCACCCATAATCGGGTTCTCTACGATTGGCTGGAAGGATAGCGTGGCGAACGTCGAGGCGACCGGCGAATTCTGCTGGAGCCTGGCTACCAAGGCGCTGGCGACGGAAATGAACCTCACTTGTGCGCCCGCTCCTCCGGAAATCGATGAGTTCGACGTCGCCGGCCTGACCCGCGCACCCAGCCGCCTGGTGGGTCCGCCCCGGGTTCTGGAGAGCCCGGTAAACATGGAATGCCGGCTCAGCCAGATGATCCAGCTTCAGGGCGCCGACGGCGGCAAGGTCGATAGCTGGCTGATCCTAGGCGAAGTGGTCGCCGTCCACATCGACAAGTCGCTGATCCGCGATGGTGTCTACCAGACCGCCGAAGCCCATCCGATCCTTCGTGCCGGGCGGATGGGCGACTATGCCGAAATCAGACCCGATGCCATGTTCGAGATGGTCAGACCGGGGTGGCCGCCGGTCTGACCATCTGGGGAGTCCACCGCCATGATGTTTGCCAAACGACTTCGCTCGGGCGTGATCAATGGCGAGATCACCTGCAGCATTCGCATCTGGCAAAGGCCTCACGTCAAGGTCGGCGGCCGCTACCGTCTGGGGGCCGGAATGATCGAGGTGACACGCCTGCGCCGGATCGAAATTTCGGACATCACCCCGACCCTGGCGCGCGAGTCCGGGTTCGATGGCGTCGTCGATCTGCTTAAGACCGCGAAACACGGCCCCGGCGAGTGCGTGTTCCTCGTGGAGTTCGAATATCAACCGGACGCGGCCTAGCGCCCGGCCTGTCGCGGCCTATCCCCGGCAGAACCCGGCTATGTCCGCCGCCGTATTGCGGCTGATATCCGGGCAGGTGATGACGAAGATTTCCGTGCCGTGGATCGTGCCCATCATTTGGCGGCAGCGGGCGCTGACGCCGGCGGTCATCAGCAGGCGATAAAACCCCACCCCCTCGTCACGCAACGGATCACACTCATTGACGCTGATCACCGTCGGCGGCAGTCCCTTGACGTCTTCGATCGTGGCGAAACCCGGCCAGGCGAGTGGGTTGCGGGCCTCAAAGGCTTCAATGCCATAGGCCATGGCGCCCCGGTTATTGTGCAGTTCCAGAAGGATGCCATTGTTTTCGGTTGAAGACGGGTTTTGCGGCAAAGGCCATTGGCCGGCGATATAAGGGCAAAGGGCATAGAGTCCCTTGATCAGGCCGATATCGCCGTCCTGCTTCAGCCTGAGCGCGGTGGCGATGGCGAGATTGCCGCCACCGCTCTCGCCGGCGACGATCAGCCGCGCCGGATCGATATTCAACGCGTCCGCATGGGCATGCACCCAGCGCAGGCCGGAAACGCAATCGTTGAGACCCGCCGGGAAGGGCGCGACCTCGGGGGCCGACGACGGGCGCAGGGCATTGCGGAAATCCACCATGGCCACCGCTACGCCCTGGGCGGCAATGATCCGGCCCCAGGCGCGGTAGAGGCCGTTGAAACAAGACATGGACTGCATGCCGCCACCATGGATGTAATAAACGCAGGGCAGGCGCTCGGCGGTGTCGGGGCGGATGAACTGGATATCGATGCTGTTGCCGTCCGGCGCGGAGATGAACCGCTCCGTGCGGGTGACAAGACCGGTCGATGGCGAAATCGCCTCGTTGTCGCTGAGGGCGAACATGGCGTCCATGCCCTTTTCAGCGGCCAGCGCGGCCTCGGAATTTGCTTCCGCGAGCAAGGCCTCGCGGCTGGCGATATCGCCGGACGACGGGGTGTCCATGGCCCCAAAGAAGGCCTTGATGCGGGGGTCGATGCGAGGGTCGAGGGCGAGTTTCGAAGGCATGGCGGCGTTTCCTGATTTTGGATCTAGGCGTTCAACAGCGGATGCGGAGCGGGGTTTACGGTCGCCCGTCAAGATAGACCAGCGGCAGCACCAGGGCCGACGGGTGCGCCTTGTCGAGCCAAACCGTATTGGTCGCCACGCGGGGTTTCAAGGCGTCCCCCGGCGCCTCGCCGCTGTTGGGGTTCACCTCGAACCTGGGACTGTTCGACGAGGTCACGTGCAGAGCGATCCGGTGACCCGCTTCAAAGGTGATCGCCGTGTTCCACATATCGATAACGAGTTTCTCGGGGGTCCCCGGCGTCATCATCTTGACGTCGTCGGGCATGCGCCCGTTGCGATATCGCGCGCGGATTGGCGCATCGAGAACCAGGGCCTCATAGCCGTCCGGATAAACATCAACGAGCTTCGCCTCGAAGTCGGTGTCTGACCATCCGTCGAGCCGTAGAGCTCGACGCTGACCGGACCGGCGATGGCGACATCCTTGGTCAGGACCGGCGTTTGGAAGCGCAGATAATCGGTCCGCCCCTTGATCGGACGTTGGTCCATGGGTCCGCGTTCGAAGGTGAGGTTTGCGCCGCCGATCGTGGGCACGGGATTGGCCGGATCAAACCGATAGGACGCCTTTGCATCGGCCGCGCCGGGCGCCGCGGCGGACA